>JAYUEJ010000378.1:0-1736 GCA_043739265.1 Rhodopila sp.
TCGGGGCGCGGCGGATCGCCCCCTTCCGGCATGGCGTCGAAGCCGGCGATGGCGGCGGCGATGCGGTCGGCCGCACCCTCACCCTGAACCGGCACCGGCCAGACCAGGATGGTGGTGGGGAAGCGGCGGGAGATGGTGATCTTGATGTCCTGGATCACCGCGCCGCGTTCGCTGGTGACGACGCCGATGACACGCGGCAGGCCAGGTAACGGGCGTTTGCGGTCGGCGTCGAAGAGTCCCTCGGCGGCCAGGCGCTGGCGGATCATCTCGATTCGCGCCAGCAGCGCACCGACGCCGGCGTACTCCATCCGCTCGATGATCAACTGGTAGGAGGATCGCTCGCCGAACGCGGAGATACGGCCGGTGGCGATCACCTCGGTGCCATTTTCGGGTATCATGCCGAGGCGGGGCACCGCGTTTTTCCAGACAATGCCGGAAATCTTGGAGTTTTCGTCCTTTAGCGACAGATAGATGTGGCCGGACGGATAGCGTTTCACCTCCGTAAGCTCGCCGCGCACGCGCACGCGCCCGAAGGTGGTTTCCAGCGTGCGTTTCACCGCCCCCGAAATCTCGGAAACGGTGTATTCCGGCATATTGGAAACCGGGAGGGGGCGCGGATCGTCCATCTCCCTAGCCTATGCTACGGCGAAGGCGCATGGAACCGCTCGCGGACAACAGGAGAGATCGATGAAAGTGCTGGTCGTCGGATCGGGCGGACGGGAACACGCCTTATGCTGGGCCATTGCCGGCAGTCCGCTGTTGACCAAGCTGTATTGCGCGCCGGGCAACCCGGGGATCGCCGCGGTGGCCGAGTGCGTGAACATTGGCATACTGGATATTCCGACGCTGGTCGGATTTGCTCAGGACAACGCCATCGATCTGGTTTTTCCGGGACCGGAAGCCCCGTTGGTCGCCGGCATCACCGACGCGATGGAGGCGGCGGGCATCGCCTGCTGCGGTCCGACCCGAGCGGCGGCTCAGCTTGAGGGCAGCAAGACCTTCACCAAGGAAATCGCCGACGCCGCCGGGATTCCAACGGCCTTGTGGGAGCGGTTCGAGGATGCCGATCTGGCGCGTGAATTCGTGCGGCGGCGCGGTGCGCCGATCGTGGTGAAGGCCGACGGGCTGGCTGCCGGCAAAGGTGTGGTGGTTGCCATGACCGTGGACGAAGCCCTGGCGGCGATCGACGCCATGATGGACCAGAAAGTGTTCGGCGAGTCGGGCGCGGCGGTCGTGATCGAGGAATGCATGGTTGGCGAGGAAGTCTCCTTGTTCGCACTTTGCGACGGGGAGGATGCGTTGCTGCTGGGATCGGCGCAGGATCATAAGCGCGTGGGCGACGGCGATACCGGGCCGAATACCGGCGGCATGGGGGCCTATTCGCCGGTGCCCGGTTTCCCGCCCGAGCTGGAGCAAGCGTGCCTGCAAAAGATCATCCGGCCGGCATTGAAGGAAATGGCGCGCAAAGGCATGCCATTTCGCGGTATCCTCTTCGCCGGCCTGATGTTGACCGAGGAAGGGGCGAAACTGATCGAATTCAATGTGCGATTTGGCGATCCGGAGTGTCAGGTGCTGCTCGCCCGGATGAAGTCCGACGTGTTGCCGGCGTTGCAGGCGGCCTGTGACGGGGAGTTGCGGGACTTTGATCTGCGCTGGAACGATCAGGCCTCGGTCGCGGTGGTCATGGCCGCGCGCGGCTACCCACAGGCGCCGGAGCGTGGTTCGGTGATTGCAGG
>JAYUEJ010000379.1:0-1731 GCA_043739265.1 Rhodopila sp.
TTTCCCCAACCAGTCCCGCAGCACCTCGCTGGTGTGTTCCCCCAAAATCGGTGAGGCCTTGACGGTAGGTGGCCTGCCATCGATGCGCACCGGCCAGGACGGCATCTTGAAGCCAGCGTGACTTTTGTGGTCCATGACCTGCATGATCCCGCGTTTCTCGAAGCTGGGATCGTTTTGCAGTTCCATCGTGTCCAGCACCGCCCCCGCCGGAATGCCGGCACCGCCCACCTGCGCCATCGCCTCGTGCTTGGTGCGGGTCTGTGTCCAGGCGCGGATGATCGCGTCCAGTTCCGGATCGTTTTTCACACGCAACGCGGGCGTGGCGAAACGCGGATCCGCGATCAGGTCTTCCCGCCCCATCACCTTGCACAGGCGCGACCAGTGTTCGGGATTGGCGCGGCTGGTCATGATCCAGACGTAATCGTTGGCACCGCCGGGCGCGCAGGGATACAGGCCGGAGGGCGCGTTGCTGCCGCCGCCCGAGCGTGTGCCGTCCCGCTCCACCGCCTTGCCACTGCGCGCCTGGGTCGCGAGATTGGTGCGCATGTAGTGCAGCATCGCGTCCTGCATCGCCACCTGCAAACGGCATCCCACGCCGGTCTTGTCGCGTTTTCGTAACGCAGCCAGGATGGTGATGGCCATGGTCATTCCGGTACCGGTATCACCCAGGGAAATGCCTGGCTTGACGGGTTGGCGGTTTTTTTCGCCGGTCACGCTGATCGTTCCGCCCGTGGCCTGCGCGATCATGTCGAAGGCGAGGTTGGTCTCGTACGGACTGCCCTCGCCGAAACCCTTGACCTGGCAATAGATGATGCCGGGATTGATCGCCTTCACAGCGTCATATCCAAGACCAAGACGCTCGATCGTACCGGGCGCCATGTTCTCCACCGTGATGTCGGCCTTACGCAGCAAATCCTTCACCAGGGCGAGGCCTTCCGGCGTTTTCAGGTTGACCGTGATCGACTTCTTGTTGGCGTTGAACTGCTGGAAGTAATAGGGATCGTCGTCGGGCTGGCCGGGTCGCAGGCGGCGTCCGGGATCGCCAATGCGGGGGTTTTCGACCTTGACGACCTCGGCCCCCAGCCAGGCGAGCGCCTCGGTGCAGGAAGGCCCAGCCTCGAACTGGGTGAAATCGACGACCCGCACACCCGCGAGAAAGTCGAACTCGGCGCTGTTGTCAGGCATGGCTGTTTCCTTTTCGCGTTCCCGTCCGGGGGAGAGTTTCGCACGAAGGCGGACTTTCTCCAACACGCGGCCGCAAGGCGGTTTCTTTCCGTTCCGGCGGCCGATCGCGCGGGTGGCGCGCGTTCATTTCTTCTCCGTGACCCTTCGTGGCCTCCGCGCCCTCCGTGGTTGAAAACCTTCCTGTCCCGAAGCAATCACCCGGCCGCGGCTTTTTCCCGCCGCCGCCAGCGCAGTCCGACCCAGACGACCCAGACGAAACAAACGGATTCGACCGTTTCGATCGCCAGCATCGGGCCGAACCAACTCGCCAGGAATCCGACCAGCAGGATCCCCAACGGCCCCATGCCGATGCAGACCGTCAACAATCCCATCAGCCGCGAGCGTATGTGCATGGGCGCGTGCAACACGATCAGCGAGGTCTGCATGTTGGCGAACGCCGCCTGACCGAACCCGCCCACCGCCAGCAGCCCGCACGCCAGCCCGAACACCGGCATCAACGGCATCAAAAACACACACGCCACCATGATCAACGAACCGCCGACCATC
>JAYUEJ010000380.1:0-1729 GCA_043739265.1 Rhodopila sp.
ACCAACCCGGCCGCATCCAACCCCAAATACCCCGCCCCCAACAGCGCCGTCGTCTCGGTTCGCGTGGACCCGACCATCATCGGAATCCCAGCCGAAACCGCAGGTCCATCCGGCGTCCACGGGTGCCGAGGCAGCACGATCCCATCCACCACCGGGCTATAATTCGGCCTGGGACCGGCGACCGCCATCACCTTCGCCAACCCCGCCACCAGCTTATCCGTCGGCACCTTCGCCAACCGTGCCAGCTCGGTCGGCTTCACATCCACCGCCGCCAGGAACGTCAGCGCGTGCCGGGTCGCTTCGTCCGGAGTCAGCCCGTCCAGATGCGACCCGCTCTGCACGATCGCTTTGTGGAACAGCCCGCGCGCCTGCGGCATCGCCATCAGCGTGCTGACTTTCGCCGCCCCGCCGGACTGCCCGAAAATCGTGACATTCCCCGGATCGCCGCCAAACGCCGAGATATTGTCATGCACCCAGCGCAGCGCCGCCACCAGATCCAGCATCCCGGCATTGCCGGACTCGGCATACTCCGCCCCGCCCAGGTGCCCCAGATACAGGAAACCGAACACGCTCAGCCGGTGGTTCAGCGTCACCACGACCACATCGCCGCGCTGGCACAGCCGCGTGCCTTCGAACACGTTGCGCGATCCCGAACCAGCCGAAAACCCGCCGCCATGCAGCCAAACCATCACCGGCCGCCGCCGCTGGTCCCGCAACGCCGGAGTCCACACGTTCAGCACCAGGCAATCCTCGCTGGCCTCCTTGTCATAGGTCCAGGAGGCCGCGTAACTGCCACGCTCACGTCCAAGCTGCGGACACATCGGGCCATACGCCACGGCATCGCGCACATCCCCCCAGCTCGCCGAGGGCTTCGGTCGCCGGAACCGGTTCAGGCCATCGGTCGCCGCCGCATACGGGATGCCCTTGAACACCTTGACCCCGTCATCCAGCCCGCCGCGCACCTTGCCGCGATGCGTCTCCACCGTAACGTTCGCTGGCGCGGCGCCGCGCTTCCCATCCCCCCGAGGCGCCGCGACAGACTGGCCAACTACTCCAAGGGCGGCCAGGCCCAGAACACTCCGCCGCCCGGTGTGCACTCAGCCGCGACCGATCCAGGGCATCTTGGTCGCCATGATCGTCACGAACTGGATGTTCGATTCCAACGGCAGGCCGGCCATGAACGCCACCTGCTTGCCGACATGATCCGCGTCCATCCGAGCCTCCACCGCCATCTGGCCGTTCGGCTGCATCTGTCCGTTGGTGGACCGGGCGGTCATCGGAGTCGCCGCGTTGCCAATATCCACCTGGCCGCAGCAGATGTCGTATTGCCGCCCGTCCAGCGCGATCGACTTCGTCAGCCCGGTAATCGCGTGTTTCGTCGAAGTATAGGCCACCGAACCCGGCCGCGGGTTATGCGCCGAGATCGAACCATTATTGATGATCCGCCCGCCCTGAGGCTCCTGATCCCGCATCGCCCGAAACGCCCCATTGGCACACAGGAACATCGCATCCAGGTTCACCGCGCAGACCTTGCGCCACATCTCGAACGTGAAGTCGCCGAAATTGGTGGCGGGAACGTTGCCGCCGGCGTTGTTGAACAGCGTGTCCAGACGGCCGTAGGTGGCTTTCACCTTGGCGAACAGCGCATCGACCTGCGCCGGGTCGGTCACGTCGGTGGGCACCACCAACGCCTTGCCGCCGGTCGCCATGCCGGCGGTTTCCTCCAGCG
>JAYUEJ010000381.1:0-16009 GCA_043739265.1 Rhodopila sp.
ATGCCCGGGTCGGACCTGAGCGATAACAACCATGTCTTCGGCTATGGAGTCAGCACCCTGATGATGCAGGTGTTGAAGCAGTGCAACGGCGATTTCTCCCGCGCCAACATCATGAAGCAGGCGGCGAACCTGCACGATGTAACGGTTCCTGTCCTGCTGCCGGGGATCAAGGTGAACACCAGCCCAACCAACTTCCACCCCATCCGCGCGATGCAATTGCAAAAGTGGGACGGAAAGACGTGGGCACGCTTTGGCGAGGTGATCGAGGGGGCCAGTTCGTAGGCAACCGACCGTTCGGCCAGTTCCGGGTTGCCCGTGCTGGGCTGCCCGTGCTGGGCTGCTCCTTCTGGGCGACCAGTTATGGGCGGGCGTTTTCTTTTGTGTGGTGGCCGGACGAAACCCGGCCGCCACCGCTCAGTAAAATGCCCGCCTTACCGAGACACCTTACCCTATTGTGGCGGTCCCTTCACGACCTGCGCCAGGTCGTCCGGCCTGATCCACGTCGCGAACGCGTGCTGGATATCCGCCGCGGTGATCGCCAGATACCGTGCCGCCGCGATCTGCTGCTGGTCCAGCGGCAATCCAAGATCCGCCAGCCGCAGATACTGCCCGGCGATGCCCCCGACGCTCGCACGTTGCATCGGCAGCCGGCGCAGCAGTTCCGCCTTCGCCCGCATCAACTCGGCGTCGCTGACCGGCGTGCTTTGCATCTCCTTGAGGTCGCGCAGCACCAGTCCGCGCGCCTTCTCCACATTCTCGGGGTCGGCACCGAAGGACAGGCTGTAGTCGGCCCGCGTGCGCTGCCAATCCAGCGCGCTGCTGACCGAATAAACATACCCCGACCGGATGCGCAGATCCTGATACAGGCGTGAGGAAAAGCCGCCACTCAGGATCGCATTACCCAACATCAGCGTGTAACGATCCGGGCTGGTGACCGACAGCGCGATTGTCTCCGCCAGGGACACGCTGTCTTGCAGGGCACTGGCGTCCGGCACGCGGGCCCGCGAAGGCATGCTGGGTCCGATCGGCGGCAGGTCGATCGCCGGTGCCGGCCCCTCCGCTTGCCAGCCGCCGAAGGTCGCCTCAATCACCTGGCGCGCCTGTTCGGCCGTCACATCGCCGACCACGACGATGGTGGTAAGATCCGGACGCATGCTTGCGGCATAGTAGGCACGCACATCCTCCAGCCGCAGCGCCATCACGGTGTCCGCGGTCGGGTGCCGCAGGGTCGGGTCGTCGGCCGGCACGATCCCTTGAATCACCGCGCGCTGGAACTGGTAAGTCGGGGTGTGCAACTGCCCGGCGACGCTCTGGGCAAGCTGGTTGCGGACCACGCCGAAGGCATCGGGCGGAAAAGCCGGGTGCAGCACGTTCTCCGCCAGCAGCCGCATGCCATCCGCGAACGCCGGAGTCAGCACTTGCAGGGAAAAGCCGGGACCGGCGCTGACCTTGGCGGCGATGGCATCGACCGCCTCACGGAAGGCCAGGCGGTCGTGAGCTTCGGTGCCGTAATCGAACAGCCTACGCATCAACGGGGCGACGCCCTCCTTGCCCGGCGGCTCCTGCATCGCAGCCACCTGCCGCACCCGGCCATAGACCGAAACGGTGTGGCCGACATGCTCCGGCTGCACGATCAGTCGCAATCCGTTCGGCAGCACGCTGACATAAGGCGGATCGCCCGGGTCCGGGACATGCGGGGTCGCCACCGCGGCGGCAGCCCATTCCGGCAGCGTCACCGGATGATCGGGCGTGGCTGCGAACGATTCCGCCCCCCCGAAACCGCTGCCGGCCACAGGACGGCCGGCCCCACGCGGGGTCAGGATCGCCGTGACGGCATGATCCGGGTCCAGCAGCAACCGCGCCAGCCGATTGACGTCCTCCACCGTGACAGCCTCATACGCCCGGGCGACATCCTCGGGCGATTCGGCCCCCTGGAACGCCAGCGCCCGAGACCAATTCGCGGCCAGGCCACTGATGCTGTCGCCGAGGAACCCAAGATGCGCCAGTTCCTGCCGCTTGGATGCGGCGACCAGATCGGGGGAAACCCCGTCCCGCACCGCCACCGCGATGACGCGTCGCATATCGGCCAGCAGCGGCGCCGGGTCCGCGCCGGACGGGAACGCCGCCATGGCCAGGCCAAAGCCGACATCGGCTTTGGGATGATACGCGAACTGCGCGGACAGCGCCTTCCCCGCCGGCACGAGGCCAAACAGAGCGCCGCGCTCGCTGCCCAGAACGTCGCCCAGGACGTCGGCGGCGGCGAAGTCGCGTGCGTTCAACCCTGGCATCCGATAGGCGAGCCCGATCAGACCGACCGAGAAATTGGTTTCCAGCGTCAGCGTCTTCGGCTGCACCGGGCCGGTTGCGATGTCCTTGTGCGCGGGCAGGGTTCGGCTTTGGATGTCGCCGAACGCCGCCCGCACCTGCGCCAGCGCCGCGTCCGGCCTGACGTCACCGGCGATCACCAGGATGGCGTTGTTCGGCGCATACCATTTTTCATAAAAGTCCCGCAGCAAGGCCGCATCGGTCTGGTCGAACGACGAGCGGGTACCAAGGGCGTCGTGCTCGTAAGGCGTGTTGTCGAACAGGATGGCCTGGGCCTGCGACAGAAACGTGTAGAACGGGCTGGAAAGATCCCGTGAGATCTCCTGTTCGATCGCGCCGCGTTCTTTCTCCCAGTCCGCCTGATGCAGACTGAGGCCGCGCATGCGCAGCGCCTCGATCCGCAAGGCGACATCCAGGTCGTCCGCCGGAACAGTGTAAGTATATTGGGTGACGGTTTCCGTGGTGGCCGCGTTATAGACGCCACCCAGCAGCGCCCCGAGTTCGGCGAGCTGGTCCTTATCCAAACCGTCGCTGCCGCGGAACATCATGTGTTCGAGCGCATGCGCGGTGCCGGGAAAACCTTCGGGCGCATCGTTCGATCCCGCCAGATAGTTCAACTCCGTTGACACGACGGGCGCCAGGCGGTTCGGCACGATGACGACGCGCAGCCCGTTTGACAGGGTGGCGCGCAGAACCGGGTCCGACGCGGCAGCCGGTTCGACGGCGCCGCCCGGGATTGCCGCGATGGTCAGGGCCAGGGCTGCCGCCCAGCCGATCAAACGCTGTTTCAAATACCGACTCCTGTCGGCCATCATTGGCCTGCGACCACCTTTCGTAAACGACCATAATCGATATGTCAAAGCAATGAATTGTTTCGGTTCCGGGGCCAGGCGTCATGCTGCCCGTTCCGGCTTCCGCCTCCATGCGCGATCCACCTCAACCAGAATCTGGATTTAAGGCGATCGGCTCTGTTCTTCCGCGTGCCGTCGTGCCGAACATCGTGCCCAGAAATGATTCGCCTTATTTGTCTTCCAATTTATCGAGCCGCTGGCCGTACCGAGCGACACAACCAGGGCTGGATTTTATGTTTGGTCCGGTGCGTTACCTAACCCGTCAAGTGGACACCGATCACGCGGAGTGTACAAGAATTTTTCCATAGAAAAAAATGTTGGCGCTGCACGCCGGCGGTCCACTCTTTCCGGTCTTCCTGACCCTACCGATGCCCTGTTGCGCGCGGGGTGAGGAATTTTCCGCGTGCAAATCCGTTATGCACGCGGGGTTTGCCGTATCCGCTTGATTGGTTTCGTTCCTGCGGCGTGAGTCCAGACCGGCACCCGTAACGCCATGAGGCGGCATCCCGGGCAACCCTGCCCGGGGCCGCCGCGTCCGTCATGGTTCGGCCGGTCCGCGCCATCTATCGCGGCACAGGCCGGAACAGGTGGGCCGGACACGCCTGCCACGACATTGAAAGGTGGACAGCGGTTTTCATTTTGACCGCGCGGGACCAATAGACCGGGCAGGACTAAAAATCTTCCCCTCTTCATGCCCGAACCTGATCCGGGCATGAAGAGGGCATCGCCCGGTCAAGCCGGGCGATGCCGGGGAAATAATGGCCTGCCCATCCAAAATGAGAATTGTTGAAAGCGGGACGCGCCCTTTCCGGCGACCATGAAAGTACTCCAAAGGCATACGCCCGCGCCATTACCCTGTCGAATAAGCGGTGCAATACCTCACTCCAAATGCAGCACTGATGCCTGGACTTCGTCTCCATGCGCGGCGGAATGCAAATCGCATCAGACCCTGTGCTCCTGAGAATATCGGAATAAATCTTCAATTTGGCGTTAGAATTGATGGACACGCGATCGGTTCTTGCGTATTAGAACAAAATTCTAATGGAGACTGACGTAGTGGAAGACCAAATCAAGAGCCTGACGGCTCAGATCGTATCGGCGCACATCGCCAACAATAACGTTGCGGCGCAACAGCTTCCGGCCTTGATCCGGGGGGTGCATCTGGCGCTCGCGACAGTTGGCCAGGCCGCGGTCGAACCAATCAAGCGCGAACCGTCCGTCGCGGTGAAGAAATCTATCTTCTCCGATCATATCCTCTGTCTCGATTGCGGCGGCAGCTTCAAGATGCTCAAGCGCCACATCGGTGCCGACCATGACATGACACCGGATGAGTATCGGACGAAGTGGGACTTGCCGTCGTCATACCCGATGGTTGCCCCCGACTATGCCGCAACGCGATCGAAGCTGGCCAAGGCCAGCGGGTTAGGACGGAAGGTGGAGGTTGTGACCCCGCCGAAGAAGCGCGGCCGCCCGAAAAAGAGCTGATCTTACCACTCGGCGCCGTAATCAACACGCGCCGGCCCAATCGTCCTGACCCAAACTTGCCGGGCCAGGACGATCATTGGGTTCCGGCGACTTCACGCCACGGAATGAGACGTTCTAACGCTTGCACCACGCGGCGATCTGCGCATGCGTGGCGAACCAGCAGCCGCCTTTCGCCTTCATGTGCCTGATCAGCCGTTCCAGCAGCGGCAACCTCGACCGGTGCCCAATGACATGCGGGTGCATCGTCAGCAGAAACAGGCCGCGTTCGTCCCATGCACCATCGAATTCGGCGGTGAAGATTTCCTCCACCGCTGACGGCGGCGTGTAGGGCCGAAGCCCTGAAAACCGCAGCATGTTGAAATACACCATATCGTCCCTGATCCATTCCGGCGGCAGTTCAACGATGCCGGTGGGTTCGCCCTGATCTTCCAGTTCATAGGGATCGTCGTCCGCCATCAGGCTGCTGTCATACAGCAGCTTCATCTCCCGGATGATGTCCAGCGTGTTGACCGAGAAATCCCAGCTTGCCGTCCTGATCCCAATCGGCTCGACACCGCTGATTTTCGCCAGCGTTTCCCTGGACCGTAACGTCAGCTCCCGCTCCGCCTCCCGCGGCAATGCCGTATTGACCTCGTGTATCCAGGAATGAATGCCGATCTCGTGCCCATCCATGGCGATCGCGCGCACCTCGTCCGGATGCAGCAGCGCCGACACGGCCGGATAAAAGAACGTCGCCGGCACCGACTCCCGTTCCAGCAACCGCCTGATCCTGGGAACCGCCTGCCGAGCACCGTATTGCCCCTGGCTGATGCGCATCGGGCTGGGATCGTTGTCGCGCAGTGGGATCGTCTCGTGATCGGCGTCGAAGCTGATGGCGACCGCACAGCGCGCACCGTCGGGCCACGACGCCGGCTTCAGATTGCGACCGGCGCGGGCGCGTCCGATCATCGTCTGCCAGGTTTCTTCCGGCCATTGCCAAGGTTCGATGCTCATTTGGGGTTCCCTCCGGACGCTGACCCCGGGGTTTCCTCCCGGCGCCGCCGGCGGCATGCTGCACCCAGTTCGCCGCAATCGAAAAGAGTACTCATGCCCGACCCAAATCCTGCGCCGTCCCGGGACTCTGCTTTGCTGAGTGCGCCCGCGTTGCTCAGCGCTGAAGACATGCTGGCCGCCTTCGCCCGCCGCCGGTTGACGCCGATCGATGTGCTGCAAGCCGTCACCGAACGCATCGCACGCCTCAACCCCGGCCTGAACGCCTTCGCGGTGATGAACCCCGGCGCGCTTCAGGCGGCCGGCGAAAGTGCCTCCCGCTGGCGATCCGGCAGGCCGATCGGCATCCTCGACGGGGTGCCCTGCACGGTGAAGGACCTCGTGGATCTGGGCGGCTTTCCGACCCGGCGCGGCAGCCGCACCACCAGCACCGATCCGGTGCCGGACGACGCCCCGATGGTCGCCGGACTGCGGGCCGCCGGCGCCGTCATCCTGGGCAAGACCACGACCACCGAGTTCGGCTGGAAATCGCCCGGCGACAACCCGCTGCACGGTATCACCCGCAACCCGTGGAACCCGGCCTACACCACCGGCGGGTCTTCGTCGGGCGCTGGCGCCGCCGCGGCAGCCGGTTTCGGCCCGCTGCATATCGGCACCGACGCCGGCGGATCGGTGCGCATCCCGGCCGCCTGGTGCGGCTTGGTCGGCCTGAAGCCCACCTACGGCCGCATCCCGCAATGGCCGGCCAGCGCCTTCGCCAGTGTCTCCTGCGCCGGCCCGATGACCCGCACCGTCCGAGACGCCGCCCTGATGCTGTCGGCCATGGCCCGCTACGACCTGCGCGATCCGTTCTGCCTGCCGGACGATTCTCGAAATTGGACCGACCGGATCGAGGATGGGGTTGCCGGCCTCACCATCGGCGTGTTGAACAATCCCGGTTTCGACGCCCCGGTTGATCCAGACGGCATCGCCGCCGTGGAACGCGCCGCGGAACTGCTGGCCAATGCCGGCGCCTATGTGGAGCAGGTCGATGCCGGTTTGCCCGACACCAGCCTGGCCTTCGGCAGAGTCTGGGGGGCGGCGCTGGGTCGGCTTGTCGCCGGCATGCCGCCACAGATGGCCGCCCTGCTGGACCCTGGCATCCGCGAGGTCGCGGCAACCCTGGGCGGGATGACCGCGATCGACTTCATGGACGCCGAGGCGACCCGCGCCAACGCCGCCCACGTGATGGCCGTGTTGCACCAACGCTACGATCTGGTGCTGTGCCCGACCGTGCCGGCCGGGCCGCCGCTGGCCGATGCACCGACCGTCGATCCCGTGCGATCCCTGTGGACCGCATGGGCGCCGTGGACCTTCACGTTCAACCTGACGCGCCAGCCGGCGATCTCGGTGCCGATGGGGAAACGGGCGGATGGGCTGCCGAACTCGGTGCAGCTCGCGGCGGCACAGTTCCGCGACGATTTGGTGCTGCGGGCGGCGCGCGCGATCGAGTTGGCGCAGCCGTTCCCGGTGGTGGATTTGGGGTAGGTTTCAGGCCACCGCATCCAGGTCCGCGTCTTCATCGTCATCGCCCTCTGGCGGAAATTCCAGCAGCGCCGAGGCGGCTGGGCCGTCCAGCGCCGCGACATCCTTCAACCTCTGACTGATGACGTTTGCCCGGGTCTTGCCTTTCTTGATGTTGTTTCCGAGCGCCTGAACGTTCTTTTCCAGCAGGCGGAACTGGTTCCCGAAATCCACCATCTCATGTTTTACCGCGCCCAGTATCTGCCCGATAATGTCGGCCTTCTGGCTGATCGCCAGTGTATAGTGCCCAAGCTGAATCGTCCGCAGCATGACCGCCAGCATCGACGGGCCCATGACGATGACGCGATGATCCCGATGGATCGCCTCCATCAATACGCCATTGCGGGTGACTTCGGCATACAGCCCCTCACTGGGCAAATACAGAATCGCCCATTCGACGGTGTGGGGCGGTGCGATATACTTCGTCTGAATTTTCCGCGCCTCCATGCGGATTTGACTTTCCAGCGCGGATTTGGCCGCTTTTTCGGCCACCGGATCGGCGGCATCGATCGCGTCGAGCAAGCGGGTATAATCCTCAACCGGGAATTTCGCATCGATGGCGAGATATACCGGCGATCCGCCCTGCATCGGCAAGCGCAGCGCGAATTCCACCGTGTCGTTTGTCGCCGGGTTGATCCGCATGTTGGTTTCGTAAGAGCCGACCGGCAGAATGTCATCCAGCGTGGCCTTGACCTGAGCCTCCCCCCATCCGCCGCGTGATTTTACATTGGAAAATAGCCGCTTCAAATCGCCGACCTGACCCGCCACGGTTTTGACTTCGCCGACCGCCTGCTGAACCTCGGCGAATTGCGTGGTAATTTTCGCGAAGCTCTCGGTCATTCGCTTCTCGATGCCTTCTTGCAGCTTCTGGTCCACGATACCCTGGATCTGTAGCAGCTTCGCCTCGTTACCGTCCCGCATCTCAGTGATCCGGCCATCGACATGGACGGTCAACTTCGAAAAATCCTCTGTCAGCGCCTTCGCGGTTTTGCCTTGGTTGTCGGCCAGCGTGGTCGTCATCTCGCCGCCGATGCGCGCCACCTCGGTGCGGACATCGCCCAACCGTTCCGTCAGCACCGTCTGAAATTCGGCCAGCGCCTTGACGACCGCCGCGCCGGATACTTCAACCTTGGCGCCGAATGCCTCGATTTTCAGGTCTTGCTGATGCAGGCCCGCCGTCATCCCGGTCAGCAGGATTTTGCTGGCGTCGATCGCGTCGAGTTTCGCCTGAGTCCCGGCGGCCGCCAAAGTCGCCGGCACCTCCGTCCCCAATTTCGTCATGGCATTCGACATCGCCGCGATCTCCCCGCGGAACGTATCGATTTGCGTGGTCTGGACTTTCGCACCCTCGGCGATGGTCGCCAGGGATCGGTCGAATCCCAGCCGCAGGCCTTCATCGACCTTAAAACCGAGCGCCCGTTCGGCGTCGGTCAGGGCTTTGCGAAGGCCTTCGATGTCTTCCCGGTTGGCTTTCGCCGTCTGCTCGACCAGGGTCCCAAGGGTGATGAACTGATGGTGCGTTTCAGGGTCGCCGGATTTTCGCCGGCTGCCGATCCAGCCTCCGGCCAGGGCGCCAACCAACGCGGCTATTGTCAAGATGATGGCAAATCCCGCCAAGGTCTCTAAAGTCACGTCGCAGCCTCCCGCTCCTGGACCGAAAATCATGGTTCTACCGATGTTATATGATTCGGAGACGTTCGGCATCGTAACGTCGCTGCGGCCCGCTTCATGGCTCGGCCAGGGCCACCAGGTGACTGGACAAACCGAGCCTGGACGACGTCAAAGAATGATCGCCTCGGTCGTTGACAAGGCCGTGACGGTCCGATCGCCCAATCGCCCCCCCCCTTGGCGTTTCCCGCCGGCACCGTACATGCTCATCTAAGTCAGCAGTCACGGGAGACCCAACATCATGACCACCACGAAGTTTGGGACCACCACGAAGTTTGGCCTCGCCCAGCCCGTCCGCCGTGTGGAGGACCCCAGGCTGCTGAAAGGCGCCGGCCGCTACACTGACGACATCGTGCTGCCCGGCATGCTGTTCGGCATCGTGCTGCGCAGCCCCCACGCCGCGGCGGCCATCACCCGGTTGGACACCAAAGCCGCGGCGAAGCTGCCCGGGATCGAGGGCATCTATATCGCGGCGGACCTCGCGGCCGACGGCGTGGGCCCGCTGCCCTGCGCGGCGCTGGTCGAAAACCGCGACGGCTCCCCTCAGGCCGCGCCGCCGCATCCCGTGCTGGCCGACGGCACGGTTCGGCACGTCGGCGATCCGGTCGCCTTCATCGTTGCACACTCGATTAAGCAGGCGCACGACGCGGCTGAGGCCATCGAGGTCGATTACGACATCCTGCCCTCCGTCACCGACCTTCCCACAGCGATGGACAAAGGAAAAACGCTGGTCTGGCCGAAGGTGCCGCACAACCTGGCATTCGACTGGGAAATCGGCGACAAGGCCGCTACCGAGGCTGAATTCGCCAAAGCCGCGCACGTCACCAGGCTGACGATCGTCAACAACCGCATCATCGTGAACTCAATCGAGGCGCGCGCCGCGCTGGCGGATTTCGACCCCGCGACCGGCCGTTGGACGCTTTACGCCAATACCCAGGGCGGCTGGCTGATCAAGAACCTGATCGGCCCGCTGTTCGGCACCGATCCCGAAAAATTCCGCATCATCACCCCCGACGTCGGCGGCGGCTTCGGCATGAAACTTTTCCTGTATGCCGAACATGTGCTGACCTGCTACGCGGCCCGCAAACTCGGGCGGCCGGTGAAATGGGCGGCGGAACGAACCGAGGCTTTCCTGTGCGACACCCAGGGCCGCGACAACCTCACACTTGGTGAGCTGGCGGTCGATGCGGACGGCAAATTCCTGGCGCTACGGACCCGGAATGTTGCGAATATGGGGGCTTACCTTTCCACATTCGCACCGTATATCCCGACCTATGCCGCCACCGGGGTACTCGCCAGCGTCTATGGGTTCAAGGCGATCTACGCCCATGTCATGGGTGTATTCACCAATACCGTGCCGGTGGATGCCTACCGTGGCGCCGGTCGTCCCGAAAGCAACTACCTGGTGGAGCGGCTGGTCGATGCCGCCGCCCGCGAACTAAAGATCGACAAAGTGGACTTGCGCCGCCGCAACATGGTGCTGCCGAGTGCGATGCCGCACGCGACTCCCGTGGGCAAGATCTACGACAGCGGCGATTTCCGCATCGTGCTGGATGCCGCGACAACCCGCATGGACTACGCCGGTTTCCCGGCCCGTCGGGCAGAAGCGGCGGCAAGGGGGATGCGTCGGGGCCTCGGGTTGGCGTATTACCTGGAAGCAACGGGCGGCGATGCCACCGAACGGGCGGAAATCCGTTTCGCGGACGATGGCTTTGTCGATGTCTATGTCGGCACCCAATCCACCGGCCAGGGACACGAGACGGCCTATGTTCAGCTCACCGCGCACAACCTGGGCATCGACGGCGACCGGATCAGAATCCGACAGGGCGATACCGATACGATCCCGGTGGGCGGCGGCACCGGCGGAGCACGCAGTTTATACTCCGAGGGGCAGGCGATCCTGCTGACCTCCGAATCCGTCATCAAAAAAGGCAAGCAGGCCGCGGCTGAGGAAATGGAAGCCGCGGTCGCCGATATCGCGTTCGCCGAGGGCCGCTTTTCAATCGTCGGCACCGATCGCGGCATCGATATCGTTGCTTTGGCGGCAACGCAACGGAAGAAGGCGGCGGCCGGGGAGCCGGCAACATTACTCGATGCGGCCGAAATCGCCGCGATCGATGCCCATACATTTCCAAATGGCTGCCACATGGCCGAGGTCGAGATCGATCCCGAAACCGGCGTCGTCGCGCTGGTGCGCTACAGCGTCAGCGATGATTTCGGCAAGACGGTGAACCCGTTGATCGTGCGCGGCCAGGTGGCGGGCGGAGTGGCCCAGGGTTACGGGCAGGCGGTGCTGGAACACACCGTGTATGATCCATCCTCGGGCCAGTTGTTGTCCGGCAGTTTGATGGACTACGCCCTGCCGCGCGCCAACGAATTCCCCGACATCGAAGTCGAATTGCTCGAAATCCCCTGCGCCTCCAACCCGCTTGGTGTGAAGGGCGCGGGTGAGGCCGGTGCGGTCGGCAGCCCGCCGGCGGTGATCAACGCGATCATCGATGCGTTGAGTGGGGACGGGGTGACGCATATCGACATGCCGGCGACGCCGGAGCGGATTTGGCGGGCGATGGCGGCGGCGAAGGCGGCCTAAATCCGTAGCATGCATGGGAAAGCCGTGTAGTGGGAGGCAAAATGGTGCGATGGCGTATCGTCGTTCCTTGCGCCCTCGCGGCCGGGGCGCTTTTGGCGGTCATGGTCGCTGTCGTTATCGGCACGAGACCCTATGAGCGTCCCGTCATAGCGCTGGAACCTGACGGCCAGGATGCCTCGTTCGACGGTATTGGCCAGCTCGTCGCCGACGCAAGCCAGCGGGGAACGATGCTGCATGTGCTGTGGACCCACGGGATGTGTACCCACGGGTTGAACTGGGCCACCGATCGGGCCACGCGCATCGCCACGGCGCTGGGTGGCAGCGCGACGCAGACCGGCGGCACCGAGGAACCCGGCGGCCTGACGCGGATCCGGTATCGCATCCAAACGGGCGCTGGCGAGTTCGACGCGACGTTGATCCTCTGGTCGCAAATGACGCAACCCTTCAAGCGCGCACTCGACTTCGACTCGCCAGGCAGCGATCGTGCGATCTCTTTCCCTTACGAGCGCGCAACACTGAACGGGACGCTCAAGACCAGGCTGGTGAACGATTGTCTGTCGGATTCAGTGGTCTATTCAGGCCGGAACGGCGATCCCATTCGTGCCGCGATGAAGATGGCGGTCTGCCATGAACTGGGTGGCATTGCCCTTGCCGGTCAACCCTGCGATCTGACCGGCGCCGCGCCGGAACGCCCGATCGCGGTGATAACCGAAAGCCTGGGCAGCAAGGTGCTGTTCGACGCCGCCCGAGCGGTTTACGAGGACCCGGGTCCGGAGCCGGGCGCGCGCGCCGCGATGAACCAGCGGTTTGCGTCCGTACAGATGATTTTCCTCATGGCGAACCAAATCCCGCTGCTCGACATCGCCAGTCCCATCCCGCCGCCGCCGGGCATGGAAAGCGCACCGCAGCCCTCCAGCCTTGGCGAGATGATCGACATGGTTCACAACGGCCGCATGGCGATGGCCCCGGATCGTGCCGCGGCGATGGCAGCGCCAACCGTGGTCGCGTTCACCGATCCCAATGACCTGCTGAGCTACCGCCTTCTCCCGCCCGTCACCGACCTCGCGCATGCCCGGCTGATCAATGTGATCGGGTCGAACGCGCCAACCTGGTTGGGATTTCTTGAACGGCCGGATATTGCACATTGCGGTTACCCATTGAACCGGACGGTGATCGGCCTGATCGCGCAGGGTCATAAGGTTGGCGAGACGGTGCCGGAGGCGCCGATCGTTAAATCGAACCAATGTTTCTAGCCGCGTGGTTTGGCATGGCATGCGATATCCACGGCAATGCTCGCTGTTGTCATCGGCACCCGGCCGTCGTCTCTACCGACCGATCTATCCGCGCATCCGCCAAGACGGGAAACAAGGCAGAAAAAAACCCCGTCAAACCGGCGGGGTTCTGATCGATCCTGAGACGCCTAAGCTTTAAGCGTGCGAAGAACTCCAGTCCCCTTGGGAGGACTTTTTTGCCTTCGCGAACTTGTGGCAGCAGGTGATCATCGGTCACCGTTATCGGTCGGAACCCGGGCTGTCAAGAGGCGCATCCGCGGTGGTATGGGGCCAATACCGGCGGGTTTTCGCAAAGCCGGTACCGGCCAGGAGGCAAACGGTGGACGAAGCGAAGAAATTGGCTGCATTCGACGGTAAGAAATATTTGAACCTTGAAACCTACCGCAAAATCGGCGTGGCGGTCCGCACGCCGGTCTGGTTCGCCGCCGCTCCTGGCCCGACGCTCTACGTCTATTCAACCGCTGACGCTGGCAAGGCGAAGCGCATTCGCCGAACTGGTGTGGTTAAGATTGCGCCGTGCGATGGGCGCGGAACGGTCACGGGTGCATGGATCGCTGCCCATGCGACGATAGTCGGCAGTGACGAATACGTCATCGCCATGCGGTTGCTCGACCGCAAATACTGGCCTTGGAAGCAGATGCTCAATCTATCCTCCCGGTTGTTTTCCCGCCATCAACGGATTGTGATCGCGATCCGAGCCGCCTGAATCACGCGAACCAGGCCAGCAACACCGAGAGAGTCGCGAACGACACCACCGTCGAAACCAGGACCGTCCCGGACGTCGCGGCGATCTCCCGCCCATACAGCTTGGCCAGTATGAACGCGCTGGCCCCGGTCGGCAGCGCACTCATCAGCACCACGGTACCCGCCCAGGCTGGCGGCAGATCGACCAGCCGGTAAGCGACCATCCAGGCGACGGCCGGCTGCACCAGCAGTTTCAGCACCACCAAACGGCCGACCAGCAGCGGACGAAACCGTTCGGTCGATTCCGCCACCATCATGCCGGTGGCGACCAGGGCGCACGGGGTCGCGGCACCGCCGAGAATGGTCAGAAAACGTTCCAGCACCAACGGCAGCGGCAGTCCGATCGCGGAGACAACCAATCCAGCGACGGGGGAGATCAACAGCGGGTTGCGGATCAAAGCCGAACCGACCCTGGCCGCGATGCGGGCCGGCGCCTGGCCAGGCCGGTCCATCTCGATCAACGCGATGCCGAGGGCGAATTGCGGGCAGGCGGTGATCACCATGCAGATGACGCCGGGCACCAGGCTGTCGTCGCCGAACGCCATGCGGCACAGCGGTATGCCCATATAGCCGGTGTTGCAGAACGTGGCACTCAGGGCCTGCATCGCGGCGTTCCCCGGCGCGGCGCCTTGCCGGCGGGCCCACACCAGCGCGATCAGGCCGGGCACGGCGATGCCCAGGCAGAACGCGGCGATCAGTCCAGGGCTGGTCAGTTGCGAAGGCGGGATATGCGCCATCACCTGGAACATGACCGCCGGCAGCGACAGGTAAACCACGAACATATTCAACGCGCCGGTCGCGTCGCGGCCGAGGAAGCCGGATTTGCCGGCGCATCCGCCGATCAGGATCAGGCCGAAAACCGGCAACGCGATCGATAGAACAGCCAGCACTTCGATTTCCCACCAGACGAAGCTTGCACAACCGGCGCCAGCGACTTTGAATGATGTAAAGCCAATCCAGGGGAACCACCATGGGAACGATCCACGCCCGCCTCGCCCACGTCGGCATCTACGCGCACGACAAACCGCTGCTCGAACGCTTCTACACCACCGTCCTCGGTCTGATGGTCACCGACAGCGGCCAGGCCCGCAGCGGGATGGATCTGACGTTCCTCAGCGCCAGTCCCGGCAACCATCACCAGCTCGTGCTCGTCAGCGGCCGGCCCGACACATCCGGCTTCAATCCGATCAACCAGATCTCCTTCCTGGTCGATTCACTGGCCGATCTGCGGGTGGTGCATCGCCGGGCGCTGGACCATGGCGCGACCGACATGCGGGTCACCAGCCACGGCAACGCGTGGTCCTGCTACTTTAAGGACCCGGAGGGCAACACCGTGGAAGCCTACCTGGACACCCCGTTCCATGTGCCCCAACCGTTCGGAGAACCGCTGGATCTGACCAGGTCGGACGCCGAAATCCTGCGGGAGACAGAGGCGTCCTGCCGAGCCGATCCCGGCTTCATGATGATCGGGGATTTTCAGAAATCGCTGGCAAGCCGGCTGGCGAACTAAGCGGCACACCGGCTTCGGGCGCCTTCCGACCCGGACCATCACAGTAAACTTGCTTATCGCCAGCGTAGGAATATACCGGCGGCCGACGGGCTCACGTTTCCGAGATGCATCCGTTTGCCCCCGACTGCCAGGAGCGTGCCACGCATGAATACCAGCCGGCCGTTGTCTTTCATCCTGGCCGCTTCGGACCAGGGAACGCTGATCCTGAATCGCAACGACCAACATAGTGTCGATCCGTCCAACACGTTCGGTGTCGGCCACCAAATTCTCTCTAACGCCGCTTATGACCAACCCGAGGTCGGCATCGTACTCACGATGCTCGACTGGCTGCGGGAGGTTCGCGGCGATGGGATCGTTGCCGTCGATTGCGGGGCCAATGTCGGGGTCCACACAATCTCGTTGGCCCGCCACATGACACATTGGGGGAGCGTCCTGGCGTTTGAGGCACAGGAGCGAATCTTCTATGCGCTGGCTGGCAATATCTGCCTGAATAACTGTTTCAACGCTCGCGCCGTTCATGCGGCTGTCGGCGATAGCGACGGCACGCTTGGCATTCCGGTTCCCAACTACAATCGCCCCGGCAGCTTCGGCAGCCTTGAACTGATCGAGCGCGCCCAAACCGAAAACATCGGCCAGCCGATTGACTACCGCCCGGAAGCCTTACAGCCGGTGCGGGCACTGCGGCTGGATGGCATCGGGTTTTCACGCGTCGATTTCCTGAAAATCGATGTGGAAGGCATGGAACTTCCCGTGCTGCACGGGGCCCGCGATATCATTGCCCGGTTTCGGCCCTATATGCTGATTGAACACATCAAAACCGACCATGCGGCACTGACCGAATTACTGACGGCGTCCGGGTATCGGGTCTGGACCATGGGAATGAACACCCTGGCCCTGCCGGCGGACGATCCGTGCGTGGAACGGATTAAGCAGCAATAGCAGCGCTGTGGGCCGGTTTGGCGGATCGTGCCCAGGACATTACTACATCGAC
>JAYUEJ010000382.1:0-1728 GCA_043739265.1 Rhodopila sp.
ATGTGATCCGGATACGTTATCGGAACTTCATATCCTCTTCTTCGAAGCTGCTGTATTGCGGCGACCGCCGCTCACACGGCCCCCGCCTCCACAACCAAATCGTCGATCCGAACCCCGAGCGGCTTCGCCAACCGAGCATAGACCGTCACCTTCGCCTCCCGTTGCCCGTTCTCAAGCTGCGCGAGATACGGCTGCGAAATCCCCGCCGTCTGGGACAATGCGACCTGCGTCATCCCCCGATGCTTCCGCCAGAACGCCAGCGGCGAAGCGGCGGCCAGATACGCATCGACATCTGCCTCGGCCACGGTCGGCATGATACCAGCCGCGATCTCCCGCATCGCGATCGCCGCATCCCGCGCGTCGATCAGGTCCTGGTATGCTTCGGCGGTCATAGTGACGAGGCGTTCGCCACTCGGCGAGATGCTGGTCTGAATGGTCATGCTCGGCGTCCCTCACTCATAAACATTGCCGCGCGGACCGATCCTGGTGACCGTGAGGTCAGTCTCGGTTCACTCGGGCCATCTGCGCAAATCTGCGACATCTGGGGACAAAACACTTCAAAATGAAACCCACAACGCCGATGCCGCAGTTGGACACGCCCGAGGGTGACGATAGTCAGATCCGGACCTCACGGCGATGAGCAAGAGCCTGAGCCCGCGTTCCTCATCGCTTTCCAACGCGCCGGCTCGGGTTGCGCTCAAGCCCGTCTGCCTCCATCCCAAAATCATCGATCCGAACCCGTGGCAACATCGCGTGAACAACCTAAGATAGAGATAACACTTGACAGCACAACGTCAATCGTTCATGTTATGTTCATGAACCACGCGCCCACCGCTCCGGTCCAAAGCGCCCCACCGCCACGGGAAATATCCCCAATGGCGGCGCCGGCGAAACCGTCACGCTCGGCTACCTTGCTCCAAATCGTCCGCACCCTGATCGATATCGGCCGCCAACGTCTCGCCGCCATCCGGTCGCAACCCGGTCCCGAAGAAACCCGCGCCATCGGCCGCGCCTTTGGCACGTTCAACGTGGCCCTGATCGTTGCCCGCATCCTGCGCGGCCTTCGCACCGCCGCCGCGCTCGAACATCGGGTGATCGCCATTGCGCCAAGTTCTGCACCGTGCATCCGGCCGCGACGGCGCGGTCGAACCAACCCTGCCCATCGGGGACGATGAGCTGCATTGTGAAACTATGCGATGGCTGGTGCGCGAAGCCCCGTTCGGGCATGGCGTCCATTACCATCAGCAGCCCGCCGTTAATCTCCAGCTGGGCGTTCATCAGCTTGCCGTCCTGACCTGGCGTGCGCGACCGCTCCACGGCGCCGAACGCCGTTTTGTAGAAGTCCACCGCGGCTGCAGCGCCTTCCACCTGCAGATAGGGGATGACGCCCCGCGTGACGGCGTCAGGATTTGTCTTCAGTTCGGTAGTCACGGTCATGTCAGGTCTCCTTCCGGGTCTCAGGTTAAAAAGGTAATTGAATAGGTTCGCAGATCGCTATCGCGGAATTACTGAGGGAAATCGGCGGCCTCGAATTCGGGTCGGATCTCAATCTCGGAATCCACGAGCATCGGATTAGGACAACGCTTGAGCCATTCGACGGCCTCGTCCATCGACTTGACCTCCCACATCCAATAACCGGCAACCTGGGCCTCGGTGGGCGCAAAACGGCCACTGACGACGGTGCGATCCGCGCCTGAGAAGCGCACGCGCTTGCCCTGCGACGTCGGC
>JAYUEJ010000383.1:0-5316 GCA_043739265.1 Rhodopila sp.
GGGGGGCTGTATGGCCTGGGGCTGCTGTGCCTGGGTGCCGCGATCGTCTGCGCGTTGTTCCTGAACATTGAAGACGTGGTCAAGCGGACGGTGCCGGTCGGTTCGCAGGCCGACTGAACCGCGACTTTCCGGAACGCTGCTCTTGCCCGGCATCTCCATCCGGGCAAGAGCGCATCGCGGGTGGGACATTGCCGAATGGTCGCCAGACTCGGCGCCGCGCCCAGACTCAGCGCCCCGCCCAGACTCAGCGCCATGCCCAGGCCGGCGAGAAAAAAATCGCCAGATTGCAGGCAAAACCCACCGCCCAGACGACCGATCGCGGCGTCGGATGGTCGGTCAGGTAAAGCAGCACATACGCGATCCGCGCGACGATGAAAGCCACCGCGAACGCGTTCACCGTCCCCTGCGGCACGCCCCGCATTTCCGCCAGGATCACCGACGCCGCGAAGAACGGAAACGCCTCATAGCCATTCAGATGGGCACCTTGCGACCGCGCGCGCAGCCCTGGCGTATAGAACCCCGGGTCACGCGGGTTGCCATTGTCATAGGCCGGCCGGCCATGCAGCTTTGCCGGCAGGATCGACACGACGGTCAATATGACAGATGCAAGAAGGCACAGTTCGGCGGTGGTCATGGTGTTGGTCTCCGATTACAAAAGTTCGTTTATTCCAAGAACCACAGGAACGGAACAAACCCATGGCGCTGCGATGCGATTTGATCATCCGTGATGCCACCGTGTTCGATGGCCTGGGCAACCCGCGCGTGCGCACCGATGTCGGGGTGACCGGCGACCGGATCGTTGCTGTCGGCGACCTGGGCATATGGGAAGCGGATCGGGAGGTCGATGCCGACGGGCTGGCCCTGGCACCGGGGTTCATCGACGCCCACACCCATGATGACCGAGCGGTGCTGTGCGGCCCGGCGTGCATGCTGTGCAAGATGTCGCAGGGCGTCACCACGGTCGTCGTTGGCAACTGTGGAATTTCACTGTCGCCGGTCAGGATGAAATCCCGTCCGGTACCTCCGCTGGACCTGCTTGGCGACGAAAGCTGGTTCGCCTTCGACAGTTTTGGCGCGTATGCCGACCGGCTGGCACGCGACCCATCGCCGGTGAACACCTACGCGCTGATCGGCCACATGTCGCTGCGCGTGGAGGCGATGAACGGCGACACCCAGCGCGCCGCCACCGACGCCGAGGCCGCCCACATGCAGGCGCGGCTGCGCCAGGCATTGGCCGAGGGCGCATCGGGCTTTTCCACCGGCCTGTATTACCCGCCCAACATGATGGCCCCGACCGACGAGGTGATCGCCGTCGCCGAAGCCCTGCGCGCCGCCGGCGGCATCTACGTCACCCACATGCGCGACGAGGCGGACGACGTGCTGGTGTCGATCGAGGAAACCTTGCGGATCGGCCGCGCCGTCGATGTGCCGGTGGTCATCAGCCACCACAAATGCTCGATGCCGGAGAATTTCGGCCGCAGCGTTGAGACCTTGCCGATGATCGACAGGGCCGCCGCCGGCCAGAAGGTCGATTTCGACATCTACCCGTATGCCGCCGGTTCCACCGTGCTGATGCCGCACCGGCTGCGCAAGGATGTCCCGGTGCAAATCACCTGGTCGCTGCCGCACCCGGAACTCGCCGGCCGGATGCTCGCGGACATCGCCAGGGACTGGAATCTGGACGAAAAAATCGCCGCGGAACGGCTGATCCCCGCCGGCGCCATCTACTTCCAGATGGACGAGCCCGACGTCCAGCGCATCATGGCCCACCGCCTGGCGATGATCGGCAGCGACGGCCTGCCGCACGACAGCTATCCGCATCCCCGCCTCTGGGGCACCTTCCCCCGCGTGCTCGGCCATTACGCCCGCGACCTCGGGCTGTTCAGCCTGGAGCAGGCGGTGCGCAAAATGACCGGCCACACCGCCGCCGTGTTCGGCATGGTCGATCGCGGCGTGATCCGCGAGGGCGCCTACGCCGACCTGGTGCTGTTCGACCCGGCGACCGTGCGCGACGCGTCCACCTACGACGCGCCGACCCGCGTGGCCGAGGGCATCCTGGAAACCTGGATCAACGGCCAATCCGCCTATGTGTTCGGCGACGGCGCGACCAACGCCAGGGCCGGCCGGCTGGTCACCCGCAACCAGCCCTGATGTCACGCGAATGCCACGCCATTGGGGCGTGACAGCCCGGGTGCGGGCGGGCTAACAGGACGCTCACGCAACGCCGCGCCGAAAGCCGAAATTTCAGCGACATGCCAGCCACGACCCACCACTCGATGGCCGCCGGATGGCGCCTGCCCAATATCTGGGACGCGGTGGCTTTCCTGTGCGTCATTGGCGCCCTGATCGCTGTCGGGCATGTGGCGCAAGGCACGCTGACCCGCATCGATGCGCCGGGTGCGACCGAGATCACTCTTGATCCGATGAATCTGCCGGAATATGCCCTGCGCACCACGGCGCGCATGTTCGCTGCGTTGGCGGCGTCGTTGGTGTTCACGTTCACATACGGCACCGCCGCGGCGAAAAGCCGCCGAGCCGCGCTGGTACTGGTGCCGGTGCTGGACGTGTTGCAGTCGGTGCCGATCCTGGGTTTTCTCACCTTCACCGTTGTCTTCTTCCTGAACCTGTTCCCCGGCCAGGTGGTGGGGTTGGAACTCGCTGCGATCTTCGCCATTTTCACCAGTCAGGCCTGGAATATGGCGTTCAGCATGTATCAGTCGCTGAAGACGGTTCCGGCCGATCTGCATGAAGCCGCGATCAGTTTCCACCTTACGTCCTGGCAGCGATTCTGGAAGCTGGAGGTCCCGTTCGCCGCCCCCGGGCTGGTGTGGAACACCATGATGTCGATGTCCGGCGGCTGGTTTTTCGTGGTGGCCTCGGAAGCGGTGTCGGTGGGCGACAACACCTGGAAGCTGCCGGGCATCGGATCGTATGTGGCGCTGGCGCTGGAGCAGAAGAACATCGCCGCCGTCGTCTGGGCCATCCTGGCCATGCTGGTGGTGATCCTGGCCTACGACCAGTTGCTGTTCCGGCCGCTTGTCGCGTGGTCGGCGAAATTCCGGTTTGAAACGACGGCCGGGGCCACGGCGTCCGACCCCTGGATGCTGCGGCTGATGCGGCGGACCCGGCTGATGAAATTCATCGGCGAGATGGTCGGCAACGCGGCGGCTTTCGTCGGCGGTCTGCGGCTGTCGTTCCGCGCCCGTCCGCGGGCGGCGACGTCGCCCGAACCATCGAAAGCCGTCGATATCGCGTGGATCGCGTTGCTGCTGGTGCTCGTCGGCCTGGTGATCTGGCGTGTCGCGCTGTTCGCCTCCGAGGCCCTGAAATGGAGCGACATCGTCGAGGCGGTCGAGCTGGGGCTGATCACTCTGGTTCGCGTCGTTATCCTGATGATCCTCGCCAGCTTGTTTTGGGTGCCGATCGGCGTATGGCTGGGTTTGCGCCCGGTATGGGCGAGGCGCGCGCAACCGATCGCCCAGTTTCTGGCGGCCTTTCCGGCCAATCTGCTGTTTCCGCCGTTCGTGCTGTTCATTGTCTATTTCCACCTCAACCCCGACATCTGGCTGACGCCGCTGATGGTGCTGGGCACGCAGTGGTATATTCTGTTCAACGTCGTGGCCGGGGCGGCCGCCTTCCCGGGGGACCTGAAGGAAGCCGCCGCCAACTTCCGCATCGACGGCTGGCTGTGGTGGCGCAAGGTCATCATTCCGGGGATTTTCCCTTATTACGTGACCGGCGCGATCACCGCGTCGGGAGGATCCTGGAACGCCGCGATCGTGGCGGAAGTGGCATCCTGGGGCGACACCAAACTGCAGGCGCACGGGCTGGGTGCCTATATCGCGGAAGCAACGGATAAGGGCGACATGTCCCGCGTCATCCTGGGCGTCGTGGTGATGTCGGCGTTCGTCGTGCTGTTCAACCGCTTGCTGTGGCGCCCCATGTACTCCTATGCGCAGCGGCGCCTCACCTTGGCCTAGGGTTTATCGTCATGGACACAGCGGTTGATGTTCGCCCCTGCCTGATCGAAGTGACGGGCTGTCGGCAAGCCTATCACAAGGATGCCAACGCCGACCTGGTGGTGCTGGACGACGTCAACCTCACGTTGCGGGAAGGCGAGATCGTCGCCCTGCTGGGTCGTTCCGGTTCCGGAAAATCGACGCTGCTGCGGATCGTGTCGGGGTTGCTGAAGCCGACCGCCGGCAGCGTCAAATGGCGCGGGGTTGAGATCAACGGCCCGACCGAGGGCGTGGCGATGGTGTTCCAAAGTTTCGCCCTGTTTCCCTGGCTGACGGTGCGGGAAAACGTCGAGATCGGCCTGGAAGCGCGGCGTGTGCCTCGGGCGGAACGGGAAAACCGAGCGGAGGCAGCGATCGATATGATCGGGCTGGGCGGGTTCGAGAGCGCCTATCCCAAAGAACTGTCCGGCGGCATGCGCCAGCGGGTCGGTCTGGCTCGGGCGCTCGTGGTGCATCCCGACCTGTTGTTGATGGACGAGCCGTTCAGCGCGCTGGACGTGCTGACCGCCGAAACGCTGCGCACCGATCTGATCGACCTGTGGATGGACGGCAAGCTGCCGGTCAAATCGGTGCTGATGGTGACGCACAACATCGAAGAGGCGGTGCTGATGTGCGACCGCATCCTGGTGTTCCAGTCCAATCCCGGCCGGGTGGCGAATGAGTTGAAAGTGCCGTTCCCGCATCCGCGCAACCGCCTGGACCCTGACTTCCGGCAATTGGTCGATGACATCTACGGCATCATGACTCGCCGCGCGCCGGTCGGCCCCAAGGCGGCGACCGCGACCCCGATCTCACCGCTCGCGATGCCGCTGCAACGGGTCGGTACCAACATCATGTCCGGCCTGATGGAGACCCTGGCGGCGGAACCGTATGACGGGCGGGCGGACCTGCCGGCGCTGGCGGGGTCGCTGCAATATGAGGTCGATGACCTGCTGCCGCTGGGTGAAACGCTGCAACTGTTCCGCTTCGCCGTGCTGGAGGAAGGCGACATCCTGCTGACCGACCTAGGACGCGGTTTCGTCGAGGGCGACACCGATGAGCGCAAGCGGATCTTCGCCGATGCGCTGCGCCAGCATGTGCCGCTGGTGAACATGATCCGTCAGGTGCTGGATGAGCGGTGGAACCATCGCGCCTCAGCGGTGCGGTTCCGCGACGAACTGGAAGATCACATGTCGGCCGATTACGCGGCGGATACGCTGCGGACGGTGATCGGCTGGGGTCGTTATGCGGAACTGTTCAGTTACGATGAAGAAGCGGAGCAGTTCAGTTTGGAGGATATCGAGTAATATATTTGGCC
>JAYUEJ010000384.1:0-1720 GCA_043739265.1 Rhodopila sp.
GCTGCGCGTCGATGCCGTCGCATCCATGCTGTATCGGGACTACAGCCGCAAACAGGGCGAATGGGTTCCGAATATCCACGGCGGACGCGAGAACCTCGAGGCGATCGGATTTTTGCGCCACTTCAACGCGGTGGTGGCGGAACGCTGTCCGGGCGCCATGACCATTGCCGAGGAATCCACGGCCTGGCCGGGTGTATCACGTCCGATACGCGACGGCGGCCTGGGGTTTACCTTCAAGTGGAACATGGGCTGGATGCATGACACGTTACATTACATGGCATGCGATCCGGTGTACCGGCGGCATCACCATAACGAAATGACATTCGGCCTGATCTACGCTTTTTCGGAAAACTTCGTGCTGCCGCTATCGCATGACGAGGTAGTTTACGGCAAAGGCTCCTTGATCCAAAAAATGCCAGGCGACGACTGGCAGCGCTTCGCCAACCTGCGTGCCTATTTTGGGTTTATGTGGGCGCATCCCGGGAAGAAACTGTTGTTCATGGGCGGTGAGATCGCGCAGACGCGGGAATGGAATCACGATTCAGAGATTGACTGGGATTTGCTCGATCAACCGCGTCATCGTGGCATTCAGACCCTGGTGCGGGACCTGAACGCGCTTTACCGTCAAGAGATTGCTTTGCATCAAGGGGACTCCGTATCGACAGGCTTCCGCTGGGTCGTCGGCGATGATTCCGCGAACTCGGTCTTTGCGTTCCTGCGGCAAGGGAAAGAAGGCGGCCGGATCGTTTTGGTCGTCAGCAACCTGACGCCGGTACCGCGGCTCAGCTATGGGATTGGTGTGCCTCGGCCCGGCTACTGGCGGGAGTTGTTGAATACCGATGCTGGGATCTATGGCGGTTCCAACCTGGGCAATGCCGGCGGCATTGATACCGTGCCAACGCAGTTGCACGGCGAGGCGCAGGCGCTATTTCTCACGTTGCCGCCACTTTCGACGTTATTTCTCTCCCTCGGCTTGTAGGTACCCACGTCTTTCCGGCAGGGATACTCGCACAGCACAGGCGCGAGTCTTTGGCGCTGCCGTGAGAATTTGTTTGAGACGGATGAACGGAAAGGACGGATGATTATTGTCAGTGCTTAAAGACAATGGATTCAAACCTGGCTGTTATTTTGCCGATTAGTCCCGCGGCTTCGGCGAGGAAGGCGGATATGAAGAATTTTATAGACTCCGCTTGTGTATTTGGCGCGAAGCGTCTGACTGACGGCACGGTCAGGTTCCGGCTGTGGGCGCCGGCCCAGCAAACCGTGTCGGTCGCGATCGAGCCCGGTGACGTGGTGCCGATGCGGCGTTCGGCCGATGGGTGGTTTGAGGCGACAGCTTCGGTGCCGGATGGCACGCACTACCGCTACCGGCTGGCGGACGGTTCGTTGGTGCCTGATCCCGCCTCCACCGAACAGGCGCAGGATGTGCATGACGCGAGTGTCGTGGGTTCGGAGACGTTCGTATGGAAGCATCCGGACTGGCGTGGGCGACCCTGGACGGAGGTGGTGCTGTATGAGGTGCATGTCGGTGCCGCCGGGGGTTTTGTCGGGGTTCGGAATGATCTGCTACGGTTGAAAGCCTTGGGCGTAACAGCAATTGAGCTGATGCCGATCGCGGATTTTCCCGGCAAACGGAATTGGGGTTATGATGGGGTGCTGCCCTACGCGCCCGATCGGGCCTATGGGTCCGCACAAGACCTGAAAGAGCTGATCGACACCG
>JAYUEJ010000385.1:0-1716 GCA_043739265.1 Rhodopila sp.
GTGCCGCGGGAGCGCTGCAAAGCGAGTCGCACGTTTTCCAGCGCCGTAAGGTGCGGAAACACGGCGGAGATCTGGAAGCTGCGGATCAGCCCCAATCGAGCGACCATCGCCGGTTTCATACCGGTGATGTCACGGCCTTTGAACTTTATCGTGCCGCTTGTGGGCAGCAGGAAGGAGGTCAGCAGGTTGAAGCACGTCGTCTTCCCCGCGCCGTTCGGACCGATCAAAGCATGGATCGTGCCGGTTTCGACGCGCAGATCGACGCCATCGACGGCCAAAAAGCCACCGAAATCGCGTGTCAGGCCTGCGGTCTCCAGGATGGTGTCTGTCAACCCCGGACATCTCCTCTTTGGTATTGGTTCCAGTATGCAGGGCGTTTTGCATATACCGTGGCCGGGTGCAAGGCCGTGTCGTCAATCTCGTTTTATTAATGTCGGCCGTGACCGAGGCGAAAACAGCGCCAGCCGCCAAAACCAGTCTCGACCGGATCGTGGTCCGGACAGGTGTGCAGATCGGCCCTGTTACCAAACAATAATGCGCCGATGCCGTGGTTTTCCGCGTTGGGGGCTGGGCGGGCGGACATACCACCGTTACAGACCCCGGTCAGATTCCGGCTTTGGCCGATCCGGCCCGGAATGACGATGCAACAGGAAATCTGTCGGTTGAAACGGCGTCCCTCGCGTTTCCAACGTCTTGGTCTTGCCAGCAAGTTGCTCCTGGCGGGGCTGCTCCTGGCGGGCTGCGATATCGGGCATGACTATCAGCGGCCCAACCTGGATGTGCCCGCGGTTTACCGGGCGACTCCGGCCACCGCCGAGGCGGCGTGGCCATCGGCGGATTGGTGGCGAGGCTTTCAGTCCGCGGAGCTGAACACGCTGATCGAACAGGCGCGGACGCAGAATTTTGATATCGCGGCCGCCATCGCCCGGGTCCGCCAGGCGGATGCCCGGGTGCGAATCGCCGGGGCCGCGTTGCTGCCGGATTTCAATGGCACCAGCAATGCGAGCTGGCAGCATCAGGGTCTGGGCACCGGCAGCAGCAGCCGGGTCGGCACCACCACCCGCGGCGGCGGGTCCAATTCCAGTATCGATTTCCACAGCTACAGCGTTGGCCTGAGTGCGACGTATGAACTGGATTTCTGGGGCCGTTACCGCGCCGCCCGCCAGTCGGCCGTGGCCGCCGCCATGTTCAGCCGGTTCGACCAGCAGACCGTGGCGCTGACCGTCGTCACCAATGTCGCCAATGCCTGGTTCACCGCCTTGTCACTGGCCGACCGCCTGTCCGTAGCCCGGCGCAACCTGGCCGACGCTGAACAGGTTTTGAATGTCATTCGCGGCCGCTTCAACGCCGGCACCGCCAGTCAGTTGGATCTGGCGCAGGAGGAAGCCCTGGTCGCCGGGGAGCGTGCCGTCATTCCCAACTTCGTCAGTCAGTTGGAGCAGGAACTGATCGCCCTCGGCATCCTGACCGGGCAACCGCCGGAGCGCATTGCCGTCCGGCCGGGCACCCTGATCGCGCTGGCCCTGCCGCTGGTGGCATCGGGCCTGCCGTCTGATCTGCTGGCGCGCCGGCCGGATGTCGCCGCGGCCGAGGCGCAGCTTATGGCGCAGAACTTCAGCATCACGGTGGCGCGGGCGGCGTTTTTTCCCAACATCCAATTGACCGCCAGCACGGGATATCAGGCGCCGGCGCTGAACCGGCTGATCACGCCGGGTG
>JAYUEJ010000386.1:0-5284 GCA_043739265.1 Rhodopila sp.
GCCAAGGTTGCCGCCTGCCTCACCGGCACGCACCAGACCGACATGCATCGGCGGAAAACTGCCGGGATAGCGGGCCATGGCGGTGGACAACGGACTGCCGTCGCGCACCGCATCGCGCAGACCCGTGACCGTTGGCCTGACCCCGGGCGCCGCCGTCTCCTCCAGGTAACGCAGCGCCCGATCCAGATCCTGCCCGGCCGACAGCATCGTCGCCAGCTCCCGGATCAGGTCCGCGACGGCCTGCTTGCGCAGTCCCCGCCGGCCGCCGAGGTCCATCTGCATCAGGCCCGCCCAGCGCCGCACCTGATCGGCGGGTTCGGCGCGAACCGGCATGGTGCCCTGCCGCTGCAGGCGGGCGATCACCTCCGCCGCGTTGGCGGCATCCATCAGGCCGGCCAGACGCTCCCCGCCCGCACCGATCGCGGTGTAGCGGAACATCGTCATGAATCGGTTCGAATACTGCGGGTGACTTCTTCGATCGTCGTCTCGCCAGCCAGCGCGGCGGCGAGGCCGGCGTCGAACATCGGCTCCATGCCCTCGGCGACCGCCGCCCGCTCGATGGTGACGTGGTCGGCGCGCTCAAAAATCAGCCGCTCGATCGCCGGTCTCAATTCCAGAAACTCAGCGATCGCCGCTCGGCCGCGATAACCGGTTTGCCGGCACGCCGAACAGCCGACCGCATGCGATAGCATAATTGGTCTGTCCTTAGTGCGCCGATCGAGGCCAAAGCGTGCAACCAATTCCGGCGCGGCGGGTTCGGTGCGCCGGCAGGCCGGACATAGCCGGCGCACCAGCCGCTGCGCCATGATCCCACGCAGGACGGCGGTCAGAAGGTAATCCTCCACCCCCATATCGCGCAGCCGGGTGACCGCCGCCGCCGCGGAATTGGTATGCAGGGTCGAGAGTACGAGATGCCCGGTCAATGCCGCCTGCACCGCGATCTGCGCCGTCTCGCCGTCGCGGATCTCGCCGACCATGACCACGTCCGGGTCCTGCCGCAGGATGGATCGCAGCAAACTGGCGAAGGTCAGGCCGATTTGCGACCGGACCTGAATTTGATTGATGCCTTGAAGTTGATACTCGATCGGGTCTTCCACCGTGACGATCTTGCGGCTGACCGCATTCAGTGCCAGCAACCCGGTATAGAGCGTCGTGGTCTTACCGCTGCCGGTCGGCCCGGTGACCAGGACGATGCCATTCGGCAGTTCCAGCGCGGTTCCCAGCTTTCGGATAACCGCCGGCGATAGCCCAAGCCGGGCGTAGTCGAACGTCACCGCCGACCGGTCGAGTACGCGCAGCACAACGGTCTCGCCATGCAGCGACGGGATCGTGGAGACGCGGAAATCCACATCCTGGCCACGCACCGCCATCTTGATGCGTCCATCCTGCGGCATGCGCCGCTCCGCGATGTCGAGCCGTGCCATGATCTTGATGCGCGACGTGATGGCGGCGGCGAGGTGACGCGGCGGCGATTCTGCCTCCTGCAGGACGCCGTCGTAGCGGTAACGGACCCGCAACCGGTCCTCGAACGGTTCGATGTGGATGTCGGATGCCAGGGTTTCCACCGCCCGCGTGATCAGAAGATTCACCAGGCGGATCACCGGCGCTTCACTCGCCAGATCCTTCAGCCGCTCCGCGTCTTCCTCCATAGGCGCGTCGCCTTCCTCATCCGGCGGCGCCTGGTCGGCTTCCGGATACAGACGGTTCAACGCGGTTTCCAGTTCGATCGGCACCGCGACCTCCAACCGCACGGCGCGTCCGGTGGCGACCGCCACGGCCGCCCGGGTGAACGGGTCCAGCGGGTCCGCGGCGGCCAGCACCAGCGTCGTGTCATCGGCGGACAGCGGCACGGCGCGGGCATGCCGCAGGAATCCGGCACTCAACCGGTCGGGTAACACCGGCTCCACCGACGGATAGCGGTCGGCGGCGGTGACCGGCACCGACAGCAGGGTTGCATAGGAGTCCGCCAGCCCGCGCTCCGACACCAAACCGAGCTGGATCAGGACCGCATCCATGCGTTGGCCGGATTCAGCGGCGACCCGGCGCGCCCGCTCCAACGTCCTCTGGTCGCACTGTCCCTGGCGCAGCAATATCGCGCCGAGATCATCAAGCTGTTGGTCGGTGACGGTGGTCTGCATCCGCGCCGCCTCCTTAGGATCGCTTCGATGTGGTCCACGCGGCGGTCACGGGCAAATGACAGGTCAGCGATCCGTCATCGGGTAAGGATGCCGCGTGATAATAAGTCGAGACATGATGGACGTGCCGCCAGCCCTTCGACCCTCATGGTTTGGCCACGACACCACGGGAAATGCCCGGGCCGATCGCCGAATCAAGCGATCCGACCGCCGATTGGAATGAGCATCACAAACATCCCGCCGTGGCTGTGGCCACTCCTGGCCGCCCCGTTCATCGGCAGTTTCCTGGGCGTGCTGATCGTCCGCCTGCCTGCCGGGACGCCGATTGGTCTGGCCCGTTCGGCGTGCCCGCATTGCGGCACAAGGCTGAGCGCCATCGATCTTGTGCCGCTGCTCAGTTTCCTGTTCCTGAGCGGCCGCTGCCGGCATTGCGGCCAACGGATCGGATGGCTGCATCCAACGATCGAGGTTGCCGCCATGGTGGTCGCGCTCTGGGCCGCTTCGGCTGCTCCCGATGCCGATCCCGGCTGGATTTGGGCCGCTTGCGGGCTCGGATGGACCTTGCTGACGCTGGCCTGGATCGATGGAGCCGCGTTTCTGCTGCCCGACGTGCTGACGCTGCCGCTTGTCCTGGCTGGCCTGGCGCTGACAGTGGTGTGGGAACCCGAGGCTCTGACCGATCACAGCCTGGCCGCAATCCTGGCCTATTTGGCATTCCAGGGCCTCGCGCTGGCGTACCGTCATCTGCGCGGCCGTGACGGAATGGGCGGCGGCGATGCCAAACTGATTGCCGCCGCCGGCGCCTGGTGCGGGTTGGCCGCGCTGCCGTTCATCGTTTTGGGCAGCGCGGTGCTGGGGTTGCTCGCAGCCTTGGGATTGGCGCTCACCGGTCGGGGCATGACATTCAGGACCCAGATCCCGTTTGGCCCGTGCATCGCGTTGGCTTTTTGGCTGGCCTGGCTTTACCCCGCGCTCACGTTGGATCTGGCGGCAATGTTTGGAGGGCTGTGATGACCCGATTGACGGCTGTGACGATGGCAATCCTGGTTGCGGCTGGTTCGCCGGTACCGGTGCTCGCCCTGGAACGTGGCCCGGTTTGCCGGGAGCCGACAGTGATCGAGGAAATGGCCCGCGAAGTGCGCGCCCGGTCTTATTACAGCGTTGTCGATCCGACACTTGTCACTGAGCAACCGACGGCCGATCCGCTGGTCGTGCGGTGTCAGGTTTGTGTTCAGTTGGCTCCGTTCGACACGCTGCGCTTCGCCGACCACCCGATCGAGCAATGCCTGCCACACCGCTTCGATGTGGAAATCCTTCGCACCGGCTTCGTGGTGCATGATTTGGGGTGAGGCGGGCAATGCGACCGACGGCCGGTCAGGCTGGCTTCACGCTGATCGAGATCATCATCGTGATCGTCATCATGGCGCTGGTCGCCGGATTGGTTCTCGTTAAACAACCTTTGCACAGCGCCGGCGTCAACACCGAAGTGACGGTTCGGGCGTTGTCCAACGCCCTGCGCCTGGCCAGATCGCGGGCCATCGCCCAGGACCGCGAGGTCACGGTCGTGACCGTCCCCAACGGGTTCTCGGTCGATGGCGGTGCTGCCTGGTTGCTTCCTTCGAATGAGGTTCTGACAGCATCCAGGGTGATTTTCACCCCCGACGGCGGGTCGTCCGGGGCGACGATCCTGCTGGCCGCCGGCCCCCGGCGCATCGCGGTGACGGTGAATTGGTTGACCGGACAGGTGCGCGCCCGGGAACTCGACGGTCAATGAAATAGTTCCGAATATACCTTGTTCAATAGCAAAACCCCGTACCAGACGTACAACTTCGTGACCAAAAAAACACACGCATCCGGCAATCCACAACCCCTCGAACCGCGTATTACTTAAGTTACCGCACGGCGAACTGAATAAAAAACCCAGCGGCAACATGATGTGATTGATCTAAAAATCGGGAGTTACAGAAAATGCCGGATTTTGACGAGATGAACACGAAATCGCTGGTTTCAGATCGGCGCAAACTTCTCCGTAATGCTGGGTTGGGAACAGCATTCGCCGCCGCTTCGGGCCTCGGCCTGTTCGGCTCAACCGGGGCCTACGCCGGCGAAGAGAAGAAAGAGGCGCACGCCGGCAAACGGCCAAGCGACGCGGACATCCTGAACTTCGCTTTGAACCTCGAATATCTAGAGGCGGAGTTCTACCTGAGGGCGCTTACCGGCACCGGCCTGCCATCGAGCTCCATCGACGGGGTGGGAACGACCGGCAGCGTGACCGGCGGAAGCGCGGTTCCCTTCAAGACCCCGGCGATCCAGCAATACGCCGCTGAAATCGCCAAAGACGAACGGCTCCATGTGGACTTCTTGCGTTCGGCCCTTGGCGGTGCCGCGGTCGCGCGTCCCACCATCGATCTTTCCAACAGCTTCAACACCGCCGCCCTCGCCGCCGGACTGATCCAGCCGGGCCAGACGTTCAACCCGTTCGCCGACGAAGTCAGCTTCTTGTTGGGTGCCTATGTCTTCGAGGACGTCGGCGTGACAGCGTATCACGGTGCGGCGCCCTTGATCAAATCTAAAGCCTTTTTGGCGGCGGCGGCGGGCATCCTGGCGGTGGAAGCGTATCATGCCGCGAACGTGCGGACGGTGCTGTTCGCCCTCGGACAGGGTCCCGCGACGGCGGCAATCTCGGCGTTGCGGGCCGCGGCATCCGGCGCGGACGACGACCAGGGCGTAGAGTTGAATGGAGTGTCAAACATCGTACCGACCGACAGCAATGGCCTCGCGTTCAGCCGGACGACGACGCAGGTGCTCAACATCGTCTATCTTGGCGGAGCCAGTGGGAACTTTGGATTTTTCCCGCAGGGCCTGAACGGCGCGATCGCGTAACACCGCCACGGTTTGAAACGACTGCCCTATCACCATGATGGCCCGGCGACCGTCCGGGCCATCAGCGCTCCACGCGATCCGGGGCGCCTCTCGCACTCGCGATTGGCGTTGCCGGGCGGTTCGGCCGATGGTTCCTTCCGATGTTGGCCAGTTTCTTTTCCTGGTGGTCCGCTCGGATAACCGAGCTTCTGCCAAATGCATGGACGAATGCCGCCGGTCGTCCGCGGGATGGAATCGTTATTGATTCGCGGGATGCCAGTGACGTG
>JAYUEJ010000387.1:0-5283 GCA_043739265.1 Rhodopila sp.
TCGGCCTTCATCTGCCTTAAAAAAGTCGTTCCCAACCCGCGATCCACGACATCGTCCCCGGAACCGCGTTTCCCGAGGCCGCCAAAGGTTCATATCCGACCGCCCAGCGCGCAACCCCGGGGCAATCCCATTGAAACTGACCCGCCCGCGTATCAGGCAGAACCGGTCACTCATCAATGCCGGCATCATACGTTCGAAAGGACGATTTTAACGCTGATGAACGCTGATAAGCGTGAAAATAAGTATCGATCTCGGTCTGCCAAACGCCGAGATGCGCCCGCCGGGTACAGTCCAGCCAATTTCCTGGACTGCACTTATCGGCGTTCATCAGCGTTCATCGGCGTTCATCTGCCTTAAAAAAAAGTCGTTCCCAACCCGCGATCCACGACATCGTCCCCAAAACCGCGATTCCCGAAGCCGGCAAAGGTGCCTATCCGACCGCCCAGCGCGCAACCCCGAGCCAACTTCCCCGGCCGGACACGACGGCGTAGAGTACCGTCCAACCCGCCAAAAGCCCGAGGAAACCATGCCAGGACAGCCCTACACGATCGACCAAGGCAGCAACTCCCGCCGCAAGGCGGTGCAGGAATGGCTGTTCGGCCTCGATCTCGTCACCCCCGACCTGCGCGAGACAATCGTCACCGCCTGGGTCAGCACCTGGGCCTCCAGCCCGTACGCCGAACTGGCCGAGATGCCCTACTCCCCCGTTGCGCCGCGGTACCGGCTGGAATGGCACGTCAACGACGTCACCCGCAACGGACTGGATCTCGCCAAACGCGCCGCCGCGGACTGGGGCAAACCGCTGGACATGAACGTTCTGGTCCCGATCCTGATCCTGCACGACGTGGACAAGCCGCTGATGTACATCCGCGATAATGCCGGTAAGGTCTCATACTCAAAACTATACCATGAACTGCAGCACGGCGTCGTGGGAGCGATGCTGCTGAAAGAAATGGGCTTCGACCACACCATCGTCAGCACCGTGGCGCTGCACGCCGGCAATTCGCCGTATCACGGCCGCAACCATGAGGCCTACGTGCTGCATTACGCCGATTACTTCGCCACCGATCACGCCATCATGCTGGAAGGCCCCGACCAGGAGCCGTACTATCAAAAACACTGGCGCTAAAGGGCCGGGCAAACCATTGGCGGAAACGCGCCGAACCGCTAGACTTCCCTCCGGCCCATAAAACCGGAGGAAACCATCCATGAAAGCCGCGATCTTTCACGCCGCCCACCAGCCCCTCACCATTGAGGACGTCGAAATCGAGAAGCCGAAGCGCCGCGAAGTCCTGCTGCGCACCGCCTACGCCGGCCTGTGCCATTCCGACCTCCACTTCATGGAAGGCCTCTATCCCTACCCCACCCCCGCCGTGCTGGGTCACGAGGGCGCCGCCGTGGTGGAGGCCGTGGGCGAAGACGTCACCTACGTAAAACCCGGCGACCACGTCATCACCTGCCTGTCGGTGTTCTGCGGCGAGTGCGCCCAATGCACCACCGGCCACACCAATTTGTGCGAAAACACCGAGGTCAAACTGCTGCCAGGAGCGGCAAGGCGCCTGAAATGGAAAGGCCAGGTGCTGCATCAGGCGTTCAACCTGTCCGCCTTCGCCGAACTGATGCTGGTCCACGAACACGCCGTGGTCAAAATCAACAAGGACATTCCGCTGGATCGCGCCGCTTTGGTCGGCTGCGGCGTCATGACCGGTGTCGGAGCCGTCTTCAACGCCGCCAAGGTAGAACCCGGCAGCACCGTCGCCGTGATCGGCTGCGGCGGCATTGGCCTGTCGGCGGTGAACGGTGCCGCATTGGCGGGGGCCGCCAGGATCATCGCGATCGATACCAATGCGTCAAAACTGGAAATCGCCCGCGCGATGGGCGCAACGGACACGATCAACGCATCGAATATCGATGTCGTGGCGGCGGTCAAAGACATGACCGACGGCCAGGGCGTGCCGTACTCGTTTGAGGCAATCGGCACCAAGGCCACCGCCGAACAATCCTTCGCCATGCTGCGTCCCGGCGGCGTCGCGACGATCATCGGCATGATCCCGTTCGGCACGAAGATTGAGTTGCACGGCGCCGATTTCCTGCGCGACCGGAAAATCCAGGGTACCAGCATGGGCGGCAACCGGTTCCGGGTGGATATGCCGCGCCTGCTGGAACTGTGGCGGCAGGGCCGGCTGAAACTGGATCACCTCATTTCGGGTGAAGTAAAGCTGGAGGAGATCAACGAGGGGTTCGCGATGTTGAAATCCGGCGCCCCGGTCAGGAATTTGATCAACTTCGGAGTCGTGTAATCGATTGGGGGATGTTTCCCACTCGTTATGTTTCTGATTCGTCATGTTTCTGATTCGTCATGTTTCTGATTCGTCATGTTTCTGATTCGTCATGTTTCCGATTCGTCATGTTTCCCATTCGTCATGGCCGGGCTTGGCCCGGCCACCCACGACTTTGGTTGGTTCAGCATGGCAAGCCGTGGAGAAATATTGCGTCCCAACCGCGTTATCCTGACGCCACCCGGGACTGGCTCGCCAGGACGCAAGCCGCACCGCCAACGAAAGTCCCCGCACCGCCTTACGTCAGACCCACACCTCCACCGGCACAGGCCATGACGGCACCATTCCGAACACACAGAACCCGAACGTGAGACAAGCAACCGTGCCGTAGCAAAACGCCAGCCGGCGATGGCCAAGTTTCCGGGCCTCAAGCGTAATCAAAATGTAAAGCGCGGCGAGGCTAAGGTGAAAGACGATGTCGGTCATGTGCTGGTATCCCTGTTGAACCGACACTCACATACCCGCATCATACCCCCCGGAAGTGAAGCGTGGTTGCACCGGAAGGGCGGAAGGCGGAAGCCGAACGGAAGGTCGAGCCCGAGCCGAAGGCGGCTCAGGCCGCGCGCGCCTTTGCCGGAAAACTCCGCTGGCACATGGACAACGGCACGCGGGAAGCGGGTCTGCAGCAACCTTGGACCGCGGAGGCTCTTGGCGACGCTTGCGGCGTTTCAGCTCGGTCGGTCCGGAACTGGCTCAGCGGAACCTATCTGCCTCCCGACATCCAGACGTTGGAGGGTCAGTTTTTCGGCATAAGCGACCAACACGTCGCGTGGCGAACAGAGTTCCGAGCATTATGGGCGACCGCTCGCCAGGACCGGCCTCCAACCGTACGAAGCACGACCGAAGCGGAATCAACACCGGACGTCGGAAGACCCCCCATCGAACCCCCGCCGCTCTGCCTTGGCCGCGACACCCAGACCGCTCTCCTCCTCGCCGCCCTCACTGGCCCAACCGACACCACCGCCATTGTTCTCGGTCCGGCCGGCATCGGCAAAACCACCCTCACCCGCCAGGTCGCCGCCCACCCCGATCTGATCCCCCGTTTCGGCCCCCGCCGCTGGTTCGCGGAACTGGAAACCGCACGCGACGCCCCCAGCCTGCGCCAGCGCATCGTCCTCGCAATCGGCCAGGACCCGGCCAACCCGGCGGCGTTCGATCTCGCCTGCCAGAGCCTCGGCACCGCCCCCGCCTTGCTGGTCCTGGACAATCTCGAAACCCCCTGGGAATCCGACATGGCGCGGACCGAGGCCGATCTCTGCCGCCTCGCCGCCATTCCCGGCCTGTCACTGCTGGTCTCGGTCCGAGGCACCGCCGCACCGGGCGGCCCCGTCTTCACCCCGCACCTGATACTGACCCCGCTGAATGACGCCGACGCCACCAGCCTGTTCCGCCGCCACGCCCCGAACATCGCCGCGACCGACCCGCATCTGGCGGCCTTCCTGGCCGCGCTCGGCGGCATCCCGTTGGCCATCGAACTGGTTTCCCGCCGCGCCGCCCGCCAACCCGGCGATCTGACCGAGCTATGGGACCAATACCGCGTCCGAGGCCTGGAACTGGCCCGCCATCCGCATCTGCCCGAGGGCCGGCTGACCAGCGTCGTCCGCTCCCTGGACCTGTCCTGGCAATCCCCCCGCCTGCACAACCCCGGACGCCGCCTGTTCCGCCTGCTCGGTTGCTCCCCCGCCGGGCTGAGCCGCGCCGACCGGGAAGCGCTGTGCGGCACCGAAGCCCTGGAAGCCGCCGAACAAGTGACCGAGGTGGGACTGGCGGTGCCACGCGACGGCCGGCTGGACCTGCTGCCCCCGGTGCGCGGCTACGCACTGGCGATGCAGCAACCGGCGGCGGCGGAAGCGGACGATTGGTGCCATCACTTCCTGGCACTGTCGAAGGCGCTGGGCGATGTAGCGGGAAAGGACGGCAGCGGCGCGCTGATCGAACGCCTGTCACCGGAAGTCGCGAACCTGGAGGCCGCACTAACATCCGCGGCTGAAGGGGAGCGAAGGACGGAAGGCGTCGCAGCCGGGTTCGGCTATCACGTCGTGGCCCGCTCCACCGGCCTCGGCCGACCGGCCCCGCTGCTGGTCTTGGCCGCGTCCTGCCATGCGGCGGAGGACCCGGGGCTGGCGGCACGTTGCCTGGAATGGGTCGGCGACATCGCGCTGGCCCGCTCCGACCACGACGAAGCGCGGGCGCGATACGACGAATCCCGCCCGCTCTTCCGCCGCGTCGGCGACGTGATCGGCGAGGCCAATTGCATCCAAAGCCTCGGCGACATCGCGCTGCGACGCTCCGACCACGACGAAGCGCGGGCGCGATACGACGAAGCCCGCCCGCTCTACCACCGCGTCGGCGCCGTGCTCGGCGAGGCCAGCTGCATCCAAGGCCTCGGCGACATCGCGCTGCGCCGCTCCGACCACGCCGAAGCACGAGCGCGATACGACGAAGCCCGCCCGCTCTTCCACCGCATCGGCAACGTGCTCGGCGAGGCCAACTGCATCCACAGCCTCGGCAACATCGCGCTGCAACGCGCCGACCACGCCGAAGCGCGGGCGCTATACGACGAAGCCCGCCCGCTCTACCGCCGCGTCGGCGACGTGCTCGGCGACGCCAACTGCATCCACAGCCTCGGCAACATTGCGCTGGAACGCTCCGACCACGACGAAGCGCGGGCGCGATACGACGACGCCCGCCTGCTCTACCGCCGCGTCGGCGACGTGCTCGGCGAGGCCAACTGCATCCAAAGCCTCGGCGACATCGCGCTGCAACGCTCCGACCGCGACGCCGCACGGCTGGCCTGGATAGAGGCGTTGGATCTCTACGCCCGCATCCGGCAGCCCTACAGCATTGGTGGAATCCACCGTCGCCTGGCCACTATCAGCGAGGGCGCCGGCCAGGCGGATCACATAGCAGCCGCACGGGCCGCGTGGGAGTCGATCGAACGCAG
>JAYUEJ010000388.1:0-1711 GCA_043739265.1 Rhodopila sp.
CGAGGGCCTCGGTGCAGGACGGGCCGGCTTCGAACTGGGTGAAATCGACGATTTTCACGCCGGAGAGGAATTTGAATTCGGCGGTGTTCTCGGACATGGGAGCGTCTCCTTTTGATTTGCGCGAAGCCTGCCACAGTCCGGGCGGTTCCGCCAACGCCCGGCCTTGCGGCGCGGGTGCGGTTTCGGCACCCTCGCGGCCGGCATGGACGAAAAAGCGATGATTCGCGGCGGGTTACTGACACAGTATTTCTTGGAAGAAGGCATCCAGGCCACCGAGGCCTACCGCCAGTTGGACCACATCCGGATCGAGGCATTTGTCGCCGCCGTGCGGGCCCAATGGGATCGCCTGTCGCGTATCGCCCGCCCCAGCGAGGCGGAAACCGAGGCCGAATTCATCCATCCCGTCCTCGATCTGCTCGGATGGCACCGTCTGCCGCAGCAAGAACCCGGCCATGGACGGCGCGATATCGCCGACGAGTTGCTGTTCCTGACCGAGGACGCCAAAGCCACGGCTGCCCGCCTGCCGGAATCCGCCAACCGCTTCCGTCACGGCGCCGTCGTCGTCGAAAACGAAGCCCGCGACACGCCGTTGGGCCGCGCCAGCCGCCTGCGCGAATCCCCCGAAGGCCAGATCCAGCGCTATTTGTCGCGGGCAGAAACCATCTCGGGCGGCGCCGTGTGCTGGGGCCTGCTGACCAACGGCAGGTTCTGGCGCATGTACTGGGCGAAAGCACCCGCCCGAGCCGAGGGCTTTGTCGAAATCGAGCTACCCGCGTTGTTCGGCGACCTGCGTCCGGAAGTGCCGCCCGGTGCCGACGTGGACCATTGGGTCCGGGTTTTCCTGCTGCTGTTCGGGCAAACCGCGCTGCTGCCGGTGTCGGTGGAAGGCGGCACCTTCCTCGAACTGGCGATGGCCGAGGGGAAGCTGTACGAACAACGGGTCACGGCGGCGCTGTCCACCGTCGTGTTCGACCATGTGTTCCCCGATCTGATTGACGCCATCGCGCGCGAGGCCCCGCCCGGCGCGATCGCCGATCCCGTGTGGCGGGCGGACGCGCGGGAGGCCGGGTTGCGCCTGCTGTATCGCCTGCTTTTTCTGTTGTACGCCGAGGATCGCGACCTGCTGCCGGTGCGGGACGAAGGCTACGCACCCTACAGCTTGCGGAAGTTGCGCCTGGCGGCCGCTTCGCCGGGACGTCGGCTTGCTTCCGGCATGAAAACCTGGTGGCCGACGTTGGCAGCCTTGTTCCAGGCGATTTCCGTGGGCAACACCGACCTCGGCCTGCCCCCCTACAACGGCGGCCTGTTCGATGACGCCGAGTGCCCCCTGCTCGGAAGCCTCTCGCTGCCCGACGCCGTGCTCGCAGTGCTGATCGATGCCATGTCGCGGGTCGAGGTCGAAGGCCGCCGCCAATGGATCAACTACCGCGACCTCTCGGTGCAGCAACTCGGTGCCATCTACGAACGGTTGCTGGAGCGCGACGTGGTGCCGGCCGGCGCGGGCGTGACGCTCCGCCCCAATGCGTTCGCCCGCAAAACGTCGGGATCGTTCTACACGCCGGACGAGTTGGTGCAGCTTATCCTGCGCCGCACCATCGGGCCGCTGCTGGCGGAACGGCGGCATCGGTTCCAACTAAAGGTCGAGGCATTGGCTAACGACCGGCGACCGGTGGCGCAACGATTGCGGGAATTGGCGGCGGTGGACCCGGCA
>JAYUEJ010000389.1:0-15878 GCA_043739265.1 Rhodopila sp.
GAACGCGACGGGATGGATCTTGTCGGCAGGGGGGGCGCTCATGGGATCAGGCCAGGCCTTCTTGTTGCAGCACACGTTGGACGGAGGGGCGGGCTTTCATCCGGTCGAAATGCGCCGCGAGGTTGGCGGGCAGCACGATGCCGACGCGGCTGGCCCAGAACGATACGTAAAAGATTGCCGTATCGGCGATGGAGAACGTGCCGACGGCGTAATCCTTGCCCGCCATCGCCTTGTCCAGCAGGGCAAAACCTTTTTCGGCGATCTCCTTGCCGCGCGCTTTCACCGCGTCCTCATCCGCCGGGTTCGGCGTGAAGTTGGATGTCCGGAACTGCCGTGCGAAGCCCTGCATGTGGATGGTGGCGACGGCGTAATCGGTCAGTTCCAGCGCCTGCGCCTGCAGGTCCACGTCGTCGGGCAGCAACCCCGCGAACGGGTTGGACCGAGCGAGCCAGTAGGCGATGGCGGGATATTCGGTGAGGATGATGCCGTCGTCGCGAGTCAGGGTCGGCACTTTCGACTTCGGGTTCACGGCGGTGAAGCCCGGTGTGTATTGCTCGCCTTCGCGCAGATTGACGGCGATCGCCTCGTATGGCTTGCCGATCTCTTCGAGCAAGATGTGGATACCGATCGAGCATGCGCCGGGAGCGTAATAGAGTTTCACGGGACGTTTCCTCAAGGTTATCGCCAGGCGCCGATTTCGGGTCGGACCAGGCCGCGGTTATTGCGCAGGATAGTCCCTGAGTAGCGGGTGTGAACAGCCCGGGACGAAGAAACAGCCGTTTCAGCCGAACCAAGCAACAGCTCTATCCCAGTCCTGGCCATCGGGTGAGTCAGCAAGACGGGGGCTTTGCCACTCGCCCCCATCAAAGGCATCGCCTTTGATATCCAATCATTCAGGTTGGAGGGCGAAGACCATCGGCACGCCGCGGGGCGGCCAACCGCCAGCGTGGACCTGCGAAAACAGGCGGTTCAATGGGCTATCGGGAGGTCCGGGCTGGATTGGTCCAACGGGTGAATAGCAGCGACCCCCGTGCGCATGATGCGGACCACGGGGGTCTATGTGCGAGGGTGTTTGCCCTGCGCGCCCGGAACGATATACGCCGGGCATAGCTTGGACTTTTGGGTGTACCACCGACGCCAAGTCAATCGGTGGCTCCGTTTATGCCGGGTGGAGTCATGCTGATTATACACCCTCCGTCCTTGTTGGTAACTGAAAGATTGATCCTCCGAAGCGCGGCCTGTCAAGCACATTCAAAGAAAAATTAGGTTCTGGCTGTAAACAATTTCAGTTCGGTCGTCATGATGGTTCGCGGGGTTGCCGCGGCTGGACGGGCGGGCCAGATATAGTGTCTATGCCAGGGCATGAACCGGCGGCTGAGTTGAACGGGAGCGATGCGGACATGAGCGTGACACAAGAAACCGCCACCTTGGGCGGTGGCTGCTTTTGGTGCCTGGAAGCGGTCTTCAAGGACCTTCGCGGCGTAAGCCGGGTGATGTCGGGCTACGCCGCCGGACAGGTGCCGAACCCCACCTATAAGGATGTCTGCTCCGGCCGGACCGGCCATGCCGAGGTCGTGCAGGTCAGATTCGATCCGAACGCGTTGACCTATGGCGATCTGTTGCGGGTATTTTTCTCGATCCACGATCCCACCACGCGGGACCGGCAGGGTAACGACGTCGGGTCGCAATACCGCTCGATCATCCTGACCCATTCAGATGCACAGGCCGCGACGGCTCGGGCGGTCATGCAGGAGATCGTGGAGGCGAAAATCTGGTCCGCCGCGCTGGTGACGGAAATCGAGCCCCTGACGGTGTTTTATAAAGCCGAACCCGAACACCATGACTACTTCGCCCTTAATCCCTGGAGCGGATATTGCCAGGTCGTCGTGGCGCCGAAGGTGGTTAAATTCCGCAAGCAGTTCGCCGACCGGGTGAAGCGAGACGCGGCGGCGCAGGCTACCTGATCCCCTCGGTTTGCCTCCCTGTTAAAATCACGGAACGATGAGCACGGGCGATTTCGACCCCCTGCCAATGGACACGTTGCAACCCGGGAGCCGGCTCCTTTCAAAGCTTCAGATGTGACTGAAGCGCCCGGGAACCTGCCGCCTCGCGCGTTGAAAAGCGATTGCCGGGGGGCAATTTGACGCCAATGCCTGACGCTTGTAACCAACCAGGAAAAGGGAGCCTTCCATGGACCTGAATTTCACGCCCGAAGAAATCGCCTTCCGCGACGAAGCCCGCCATTTCTTTGGCACCGCCGTCCCGGAATCGATCCGAGCCAAGGTCGCGGAAGGGGAGGGCCTGTCGCGCGACGACATGATCAATTCTCAGCGCATCCTGAACGCCCGCGGCTGGGCCACGGTCAACTGGCCGGTCGAATGGGGCGGTCAGGACTGGACCCCGATCCAGGTCTATCTCTACCAGGACGAGATGCAGCAGGCGAACGTTCCGGCGCCGATCGCCTTCAACGTGTCCATGGTCGGCCCGGTCATCGCCCAGTTCGCCAGTCAGGAGATGAAGCAGCGCTTCCTGCCCGCCACCGCCAATGTCGATATCTTCTGGTGCCAGGGTTTTTCGGAACCTGGCTCGGGTTCCGACCTTGCGTCGCTGCGCACGAAGGCCGAGAAGCGAGGCGATACATATGTCGTCAATGGCCAGAAGACCTGGACCACGCTGGCGCAATTCGCCGACTGGATTTTCTGTCTTGTTCGCACCGACCCGGCCGCGAAGGCGCAGGAGGGGATTTCCTTCCTGCTGATCGACATGAAGACCCCCGGCATCACCGTCCGTCCGATCGTCACCATCGACGGCGGGCGTGAGGTGAACGAGGTGTTCTTCGACAATGTGGTCGTCCCGGTGGAAAACCTGGTCGGCCAGGAAAACAAGGGGTGGGACTACGCTAAATTCCTTCTTGGCAACGAACGCACCGGCATCGCGCGCGTCGGCGCGTCGAAGGCCAAGATTGCCCGGATCAAGGAACTGGCGGCGCTGGAATTCGCCGGTGAGCGTCCGCTGATCGAAAGCCCGCGTTTCCTGGAAAAGCTGGCTTCGGTGGAGGTCGAGCTGAAGGCCCTGGAAGTGACCCAGCTTCGGGTGGTGTCCGATGAGCGCAAACTGGCCAAAGGTGGACAAAATCCGGCGTCCTCGATCCTCAAGTTGAAAGGATCGGTTATCCAGCAGCAACTGACCGAACTGCTGATGGAGGTCGTAGGGCCGTACGTCATGCCGTATCAGCGCGATTTCGACGGCAACAACGAACCGGTCATCGGCCCGGAATACGCGTCAGAGGCGGCACCAATGTATTTCAATTACCGGAAGGTCTCGATCTACGGCGGGTCGAACGAAATCCAGCACAATATCATCGCCAAAGCCATTTTGGGGCTTTAGGGCGTCGTGGCCGCCGCTGTCATTGTGAAAAGCGTGCCCATTCGGTGCTAACCAGCAACAACCCAAGAGGTGTCCACTCTTGGGGTTGCAGCGCTATTGCAATGACGGTTTTGACCACGGCGGCCGGCCGCCGCTGACCGTATGAACGCCTGATGACACGAAGCAAGGCCCTGGCGGCTACGCGCACAATCAAGAGGTAACCATGGATTTCGATCTCTCCGACGACCAGCGCCTGCTCAAAGAGAGTGTGGATCGTTTGGTGGCCGACCAGTATCAGTTCGAGCAGCGCAAGAAATATGCCGCCGAACCCGCCGGCTATAGTGCAGTGATGTGGAACCAGATCACTGAAATGGGGCTGCTGGGCCTGCCGTTCGAGGAAACCCTGGGCGGTTTTGGCGGTGGAGCGGTGGAAACCGCGATCGTCATGGACGCGTTCGGCCGCGGCCTGGTGCTGGAGCCCTTCTTCGCAACCGTCATCCTGGGGGGTGGCCTGTTGCGGCGGGCTGGTTCGGCGTCGCTGCTTGGGGCGTTGGCGCCGAAAGTGGCGGCCGGCAAGCTGAAGCTGGCGTTCGCCCATGTCGAACGTCACTCCCGCTACGATCTGGCCGACGTCAGCACCACCGCGCGTAAGGATGGCGGCCAGTATGTCCTGGATGGCGCCAAAAGCGTGGTGATCCACGGCGACGCCGCGGATCGGATTTTTGTCAGTGCGCGTCTCGCCGGCGACCGCCGGGCGCGCAATGGGATTGGTTTGTTTTTGATCGATCCGGCGACGCCGGGCGTCACCCGCCGGGGCTATCCGACTCAGGACGGACAGCGCGCGGCGGAAATAACCCTGACCAACGCCCGCGTCGGCGCCGATGATCTGCTGTCTGACAACGCCCTGCCGGTGATCGAGCATGTCATCGACGAAGCCATCGCCGCCCTGTGCGCCGAGGCCGTCGGGGCGATGCAATCGATGCAGGACCTGACACTGGAATACCTGAAAACCCGCAAGCAGTTCGGGCGTGTCATCGGTTCGTTTCAGGTGCTGCAACACCGCTGCGTCGATATGCTGGTCGCCATCGAACAAGCCCGCAGCATGGCGATGTTCGCCGCCGTGATGGCGTCCGAGGAAAATCCGGTCGAGCGGCGTAAGTCGATCTCCGCCGCCAAGGTGCAGATCGGCCGGTCCGCCCGTCTTGTGGGACAAGAAGCGATCCAGTTGCATGGCGGTATCGGCATGACCAACGAATACTCGGTGGGTCATTACTTCAAGCGCGTGACGATGATCGACCAGCTCTACGGTGATGCCGACACCCATCTGAGCTATTTGGCCGCGCATGGCGGGTTGTTCGGAAAAGTCGCTTGAACAAGGCTGTTCTGCTTGATCTGGACGGGACATTGGCGGATTCGCGTCCCGGCATAGAGGCGTGCTTCCGTCACATGCTGGCGGAACTCGGGCATGACCCGTCGGTCGTCGGGGACGTTACATGGGCGGTCGGGCCGCCGATCGCGGTGTCGATCGGCACGCTGCTGGGCAAATTCGGCGACGACCGGATCGATTTGGGTTTGGCCACGTATCGGGCGCGCTATACGACCGTCGGCATCTACGAATGTTCGGCCTACCCGGGTATTCCTGAGATGCTGGCGGCGCTGACGGAGGCCGGGCGCACGCTGTGCGTGGCAACGTCCAAACGCCGCGACTTCGCGGAGCGTGCGGTGGATTACCTGGACATCCGGCGGTATTTGCCGCGGGTTTACGGCGCGCTGCCGGGGGGCGGGCTGGATGACAAGAAGGACCTGCTGGCGGAAATCCTGCGGGTCGAGGGCTATGATCCTGCCACGACGATCATGGTTGGCGACCGCCTGCATGATATTCATGCGGCGCAAGCCAATTCCTTGCGCTCGATCGGCGTTTTGTGGGGGTATGGCGGCGAGGCTGAACTGCGGGAAGCCGGCGCGGATAGTCTGGCGGAGCGGCCGGAGGATGTGGTCGGGTTGGTGTAGCGGGAAAATCCGCAGTCCCGCTGATCGTTGGTTCGATTTCGACCGTTCCGCGGACGTTCGAACCAACCCACTCTCCGCGAGTTCGGCAACAGCATTGGAATGGCCGCGGCCGGGTGTGGGTTGGGTTGGTGGCTCTGGCCGCCCGCTTAGGGCGTTCAAACGAACTCATCGACCGCGGATGAACGCCGATGAGCGCTGATAAAGGCCGCCGTGTTCTTTGATACGGACGCCATCCCGACCCTGATCCGTCAGGGGATTATCCCGCAGCAGGCTCGGTCATTCGCCGGATCGTGCCGGTAGTGCTGTGACCCTCGCGCAGCGTGACGAGCACCACCTTGCCGCCCCATGCCTGCACCAAATCGCCGCCCACCACCTGATCGACCGTGTAGTCGGAGCCTTTGACCAGGATATCCGGCCGCAGTGCCTGGATCATCTCCAGCGGCGTGTCCTCATCGAACAGAATGACCAGATCGACCGGCGCCATCGAGGCCATCACCGTGGCCCGCGCCATTTCGTTCTGCAGCGGGCGCGCCGGCCCTTTCAGGCGCTTGACGGACGCATCCGTATTGAGTGCGACGATCAGCTTGTCGCAGGCGGCCCTGGCCTCGCTGAGCAGACGGACATGGCCGGGATGGATGAGGTCGAAGCAGCCATTGGCAAAACCGACCTTCAGCCCGCGGCGATGCCAGTCGGCGATTTGCTCGACGGCTTCCTGAAGGCTGGCCACCTTGCGATCAGTCGCCACCAGGTCATGAAGATGCAGCGCATCCAGCAATTCCTGCCGCGACACCGTGGCGGTGCCTTGCTTGCTGACGGACAGGCCGGCGGTTGCGTTGGCCAGCATTGCGGCTTCCGGCAACGCCGCGCCGGCGCCCAACGCCACTGCCAAGGCGGCGACCAGCGTGTCACCCGCCCCTGAAACGTCGGCGACCTCTCGGGCTCGAGTTGGGATATGCAGGGCATCCTGATCGCGGCAGACCAGCGTCAGGCCCTTCGCCGAACGGGTCACCAGAACTGCCTCACCGCCGGTCGCTTCCAGGGCCACGCGGCCGGCGCGATCGGCTTCGGCGTCGTGATCGGCCTCTATCCGTGTGGCGACGCGCACCTCATGTTCGTTTGGCGTCAGGATCGCGGCGCCGCGATAGGCGGCAAAATCCGGCCGTTTCGGGTCGGCGATGACCAGCTTGCCCGCCCGTGTCGCGCGCGCCAGGATGGCATCGAGCACATCATCGCAGAGCACGCCCTTGGCATAGTCCGACAGTACGATCACGTCGGCCGCATCAAGGTTGCGTTCGACCGCCGCCATGATTGCTGCGACGCCGGCTGCGTCGAGCGGCGCGTTTGTTTCTTCGTCGAGACGCAAAAGCTGGTGCGACCCCGTCATGAAACGGGTTTTGCAGGTGGTCGGCCGGTTGGCGATCCGCACCAGGGCAGAGGTGATACCGGCGGTCGTGTTGACCAGTCGTTCCACCTCATTGCCGGCGGTATCGTTGCCGATCACCCCCACCAGGATCGCCTGGCCGGCCAGCGTGGCGATGTTCAATGCGACGTTCGCCGCCCCCCCCGGGGTGCAGCGATCACTGGCCGGCCGCAGTACGGGGATTGGCGCTTCCGGGGACAGGCGATGCACGGTGCCGGTGACGTAACGGTCGAGAATCACGTCGCCGATCACCAAAATCCGAGCGGTATGGAAACCCCGGACGATGGCGGCAAGCTCGATATCGGTGGGTGGCGATGGGCGGCTGCTGCTGGCCAGGGGTAGAGTCATGCGGCGATCCCTGTTGAATGGTGCGGTTCCATAGCAGGACGGTTCCCCGGCCGCATCTGCAAAAAATCAATGACGGGGGCGGTTGGGTCTTCCGCCAAAATGAGAATCGCTGAATCGGTGTTCCATCCCTGGCGGGAAAACGCTATTGGGGCGTAACTGAGCTGTGCTCATGCCCTGAATGTCGTCCGCTATGAGGCAGACCGTGAAATATCTTCCGCCGTTCGAATTGATCCGCCGGTCCATCGAGATATCCACCGTTCGCGGCGAACTGCGGGTCAATGTGTCGTATGAGAATTTCGTCGCTATTTTGCGGATGATGATCCTGGGTATCGAAGTGAATGAGGCGTGGTACGCGCGCACCTATGATGATATCGGCAGCGCGGTGCAGGACGGTGTTCTTCAGTCGGCGAAACAGCATTTTGTCAATGACGGTTATTTCGAAGGTCGTCTGCCGTTTCCGATCCTGATCGACGAGCGCTGGTATCTGGCCGAAAATCCCGATGTGGCGGAGAGTGTCCGCAAGGGTTTGGTCGATTCGGCGCAAGACCATTTCACCAAGGATGGATACCGCGAAGGGCGGCTTCCATTCGGGTTATGACGGTGTCCCCGACGATGATCTCGGGGTCGCCGATCAAGAGCCCGGTGGCGGCACGGCCGGACCGCCCGACGTATTCCGATTCGAATCAACAACAGGACATGCGTCCGAATGATGCGTAAACGACCTTCGACGCCAAAGAAACCCTCACGATCGCGAAATCTGGCGGCGGAGCAGCTCGGTGATGCGATCGAGGCAGAGTTCCCGATCGACGCTGTCGCGGCGATTTTTTCCGATGCGGTGACCGAGGCCGGTTTGACGGTTGCGACTGGCGTTCCGCCCATCCTGATCGAATTGGATGCGGAGGTATCGGGGGGATACGTAAACGGTCGTTTCGACGTGATGATTCGCGGTCGAGCGGTGAGCGCCTCCCCGATCGAGGAGATCCGCTTGCAGGTTGGTGATTGGGTCACCGGCACCGCCGCTTTCGGCCAATCTGATCGTGCTGTCGTCGCCGTGCTGCCGGATGGCAGTGCGGCACGCCAGCGGGCGTTCCGGTTCAATCTGCCGCGCCCCGGCGACGGCCGTGTCGAAACATGTGGGTTCCAGGTGATTGCTCGGACGCAGGATGGTTTCGAGCACGCCGAATCCTTCGTAATAGCAATCGATCCCGATGCCGACAGCCAGGTTTCGATCGTAACCGGTCCTATACGTTCGGATTCGGTCGCTATTCGCCCGCATGCGGTGATTTATATCGAGCGGGGAACGATCGACACCGACGGCGCGCTGTCGGTGCAGGGATGGGCGATCGCGCTGACTCCGGTCCATGAAGTGCAGATATTCGCCGGCGACGAATGTATTTCCAAGGCCAGGATTGGCGATGTGCGCGAGGACGTGGCGGGTGCCTTTCCAGCCTATCGGAATGCCCGTCTGTCTGGTTTCAATTTGACGATGCAATTGGACGAAGTCGGCCGCGCTGCCGATCGCATCCGCGCCCGGGTGGTTTGTCCGAACGGGTTCGGTCATGAGGAGAGTATTCCCGTCGAGCGTCTGCTGCTGCCAGAATTATTCTCGGAGTCCCCGGTGGCGGCGTCGGCCGCTGATGGGCCCGATTGCATGGCGGTGACCGAGCGGGAACAACCGCCGGCTGAAATTCGGTTGCATTGCGACAGCGCCGGATTGACCGGCGATGGTATTTTGACGCTGGACGGCTGGGCGGTGTGCGCAACCGGTATCGTCCAGGTTCGGGTGCTGGTGGACGATGAGCACGTTGGTTTAGCCTCTTTTGGCCATGAGCGGCTTGATGTCGGCGGCACTTTTCTGGACAATCCGATGGCGCATCTGTCAGGTTTCAGATTCGAACAACGCATCGGCGACCGGTTCGACGGAGAGCATGTCATCCGCGTCATCGTGCGCACGATGCGTAACGACGAGAATGACACGCAGCTCACGGTTATCGCGACCAGGTTGGCGATCCCCGAGCCGGTTTCGGTAGTCGTACGGCCAGAGGCCGAGTCCGATAACGGCCCTATTCTTACGCCGGAACAGGCTGCGGAATTCCGATTCGAGCTGGACTCTCCGCTCGTGGCGAATGGTGCAGCGGTGGCACTGGTGACCGGGCGGCTGACCATCGACGGCTGGCTGTTGACGCGTTCGGGTATCGCCAGATTCGAGGTTTACCTTGACGATCAGCGGCTTGGTGACGCCCATCACGGTCTGGCGCGCCAGGATGTGGGCGCTGCGTTTCCGGAATGGCCGAATGCGCTGCATAGCGGCTATGCCTTTCACTGTCCGCCGCGCAGCCTGCAGAATGGCGACCACACCGTCACGGTGCGTATCGTGTCGAACAGCGGCCTGGAACTGGCGCGTTCGTTCCGTATCACGGTGAAAAAAGCCGAGGACCAGCAGGACGGCACCGGTATTCGCCGGCGTGTGCCGCGGGTCGAGGCCGACATGATGGCTGGATTCCTTGCCGACCGCCCGGTGTTCCATTACATTTTGCGACAGGAGCGCTCGATCGATATTGACCGTGTGCGCGCGACACTCGACGCGCTGCGGCTGCAAGCCTACGCGGATTGGACCGTCCGGGTGCTGGCCGGGGATGCCGACACGGCGGCCGCGATGCGGGTCATCATCGACGCTTCGGTGCCGCATTTAACCAGCCGTTTCTCGATCGTCAGTCCGTCGAACGCCGAGGCGTGGAACGGCCCACTGGCGCAGTTTCCGGATGGGCACGCCGGGTTGCATGGGTTGCTGCTCGCGGGCGATGAGCCGGGGGCGGATGCGTTGCTTGAACTGGCGGTGGCCAGCGTTCGGCATCCCGGCCGTGATTTGCTCTACGGCGACGAGGTCCGCCTTAGTCCGGTCAGCGACGAAAGAGAGCCGTTCTTCAAGCCGGATTTCTCCCCCGATCTGCTGCTGTCCACCAACTACATTGGGCGGCCCTGGGTCGCGACGACGGCGCTGCTGGCGAAGACCGGCGTCACGGCGGCCGGATTGTTCGCCGATGGCGAATACGATCTTGTGCTGCGTTGCGCCGAACTGGCCAATGGGGTGCATCACATTCCGAAGCTACTGTGCCAGCGTGCCGCCATGGCATTGGACGATGCCGAACAAGAACGAGCGGCACTGCAACGCGCGCTGGTCCGTCGCGGCATAGCGGGTGAGATCCTGGCCACGCCGATCCCCGGGACATGGCGGTTGAAGCGGGCCGTTCCGTCGCGGGGCAAGGTTTCCATCATCATTCCGACCTGTGCCGCGCACGGTTATATCGAGACCTGCATCGCCACCTTGCGGGCCAAAACATCCTATACTGACTACGAAATTATCTGCATCGACAATATTCCCGATTCAAGCGTCGCCTGGAAAATCTGGCTGCAGCAGAATGCCGACAAGGTGGTCGAGATCCCGGATGCCTTCAACTGGTCCCGCTTCAACAATCGGGCGACCGAGGTCGCGGACGGCGAATTCCTGCTGTTCCTGAACGATGACATCGAGATTATCCAGGACGGCTGGCTGGATGCCATGATGGAGCACGCACGCCGGCCGGATGTCGGCATCACCGGACCCCGGTTATTGTATCGGGATGGTAAGGTCCAGCATGCCGGTATGTTTCTTTCTAACAATGGGATTGGACGCCATGCGTTCCGTTTTGCCGCCGGCGATGACCCCTGCTATTTCGGCCTCGCACTGACTCAGCGCAACGTGATGGCTGTCACCGGCGCCTGCATGCTGGTACGCCGCGAGGTTTTCGACCGCCTCGGCCGGTTCGATGAGGCGCATGAAATCGTCAACACCGACCTGGACTTTTGCCTTCGCGTGCATCGCGCCGGGTTGCTGACGGTGTTCACCCCCTATGCAACCTTAATTCATTACGAATTAGCAAGCCGCGCGAATTTGAAGGACGTGTTTGATTTGGCGCATTTCAATGCGGCCTGGAAGACCACGTTCGCGGCGGGCGATCCGTATTTTAATCCGCGCCTGTCACGTCACGACGACGACTACCGGCCCGACGACGAACCCGTGCAGTGGGTGGTGGCCGGCGCGCCGATGTTTCATCCCGAAGAGATCCAGTCCATCCTGGTGGTCAAGCTGGACCATATCGGCGACTTCGTGACCGCGTTGCCGCCGATCCGGCGTCTGAAGAAGCTGTTTCCGCATGCCAGGATTACCGTCCTCGCCGGTCCGGCCTCAGGCGCCTTCATCAAGCTGGAATCCTGTATCGACGCGTTCATTCCGTTCGCCTTCTTCCACGCACGCTCGCAATTGGGGGAGCGTGAACTGAGCCCGGAGGATTATGCCAATCTGGCGGCGCAGCTTCGGCCGCACCGGTTCGATCTGGCGGTCGATCTGCGCAAGCACATTTCCACCCGCGACGTCCTGAAATACACTGGTGCCAGGTTTTTGGCCGGGTTCGACTATCTGGGGCAGTTTCCGTTTCTGGATATCGCGTTGGATTGGGATGGCGACCGCAGCTTGCAGCGCAAACGCAGCCACATTGTGGATGACCTGATGGCGCTGGTGAACGCGATCGGCCATGCGTCGCAAGCGGATCGCACGATCATGCAGCCGGGTCCTGCGGCGATGCCGATCAGCGAGCTGCCGGAGCGGATTCAGGCGCTGTTCGCCAGACCCGTGGTTGCCATCCATCCCGGCGCCGGCAACGTGACGAAGCAATGGCCGGTGGAACATTTCTCGGCGTTGATCGATCTGTTAGTTGAAAGGAATGACGTCGCCATCATGCTGGTCGGCGGCCCGGATGATGTCGATGTCGCCGATGCGCTGATGGAAATGGTGCAGCATCCGGACGCGGTGGCGTCGATGGCGGGCAAGACGTCGTTGGCCGACCTGCCGCGCCTGCTGAAGACCTGCGTCCTGTATATCGGCAACGACAGCGGGCCTAAGCACATTGCCGCCGCGGTCGGCATTCCGACGGTCGGTATTCACTCCGGCGTGGTCGATCCGGTGGAATGGGGACCGATCGGGCCGAATGCCGTGGCGCTGCGGCGGAACATGACGTGCAGCCCGTGCTATCTCGCGAAGGCCGAGGATTGCCCGCGTTCGCTTGCCTGTCTGCGTTTGTTCGAACCGAACATGGTCTATGAGACGGCGGACCTGCTGCTGAAGCGCCGGCCGGCGGAAATCGAGGCTGGGGCGATCGAGGTGGGGGCGATCGAGGCGGGGCCGATCGGGGAGGTCAGCATGGCGGCGGCGCCGAAAGACGGCCGGAAGCAGAAGCTCAAGCGCCGGCAGGCGGCGTGATGAACGATTCCGCGCTGCTCGCTCTGGCGACCGACCTGGCGGAACGTGCCGGAGCGGAAATCCTGGCGATCCGGGACCGTGGGTTCAGGGTGCATCGGAAGCCGGATCAGTCCGTGGTAACCGAGGCCGACCAGGCGGCCGAGGCGATCATCCTGGCGGGCCTGCGCCACGCACTTCCGGGCTGCATCGTTATTGCGGAGGAAGAAGTCGCCGCCGGCAAGATCACCGAACCCGCGGCCGAATTCTGGCTGGTCGATCCACTGGATGGGACGCGGGAGTTCACCAGCGGCGGCGACGATTTCGCCGTCAACATCGGGCTGGTGCGCGACGGGATACCGGTGTTGGGCGTGGTCGGCGTTCCCGCGACGGGGGCGATATTCGGCGGATGTGTCGGGGTCGGCGCCTGGCGGCAGACGCAGGGCCAACGCACGCCAATCGCGGTTCGGAACGTCCCGCCCGAGGGGCTGACCGTGGTGGCCAGCCGGCATCACGGCGATCCATCCCGGTTGGACGCCTTCCTGAATGGGCGGACTGTCGCGCGGGTGGTCAATTTCGGCTCCAGCCTGAAGTTTTGCCGATTGGCCGAGGGGCAGGCCGATCTATACCCGCGCTTCGGGCGCACGATGGAGTGGGACACCTGCGCGCCGCAGGCGGTCCTGATGGCCGCCGGAGGGGCGGTCGAGACGTTGGACGGAGTTCCTCTGCGGTATGGCAAGGCGGGCTGGGATAATCCGCATTTTGTGTGTTGGGGGGGGCGGGTTGCCTCTCTGTCTGGTGGTGCGTTTGAGCAACGGCCGGGCATTTTACCGCGAATGAACCCCGATCAACGCTGATGTATGGGTTCGGGACGGTTGATGTTGATCCGTTTTAAGAATGGTTTGGCGACGGCCACGAACGATGATTTTCGTTGGGCTTTCCACCGGCCTGATGGGCAGGCCGGACGTTGGCCTCAACGCGGGTTGGCATTCTTCACAACCTGCGTTGAGGGCGCTATAACAATTCCAATCCAGTCGATGTTGCGTCCGCAAATATCCGAGGTGTAACCCTACTTTTCTATCTCAAAACGATATTCTATCCGCCGCGAACGTATCGTTTGGTTAAAATCCGCAAATGGTCCCGGAAATTTGGCCGCAGCCGCTCGGTCCATGGTGTCGAGGCCGCGTGCTTCCATTCCGCGCCCATGGCCACTTCCGCTGATTTCAGATGATATAACGCCAAATACCGATGGGTGCCCTTGGAATCCTTGAACCGCCGGGCTGATAGCACACCTGAAACGGCCGCCAGAGCAGGGATGTGCTCGTTGTCGTACCATTCGTTGAACTCGGCCTCGTGTTCGGGGGCCACATTCATCGCGTTCACCAGCATGCCGCCGGCTGCGGAGGGACTGTCGGCGTTGCCCGGCAAGGTCTGCTCGCCGTCGAAACGGATCAGCCGATTGCACATCGGGCCGACACGCCTGGACCAAACCGACAGGTTTTCATAGGCGATGGCTTTGTAAGGCGCGCTGGACAGAACCTCCAGGCTGTCAAGATCGTAGCTGGCGACCGCATGTTTTGGGTTGGCAACGCTGATCCAGCGCTCACACAGGCCAAATCCTGGCACGCGCCGGCGCTCCGGCACATGTTCCAGGTCATACCAGTCGTGGAATTCGTCGGCGTGCGCGGTCGTGTAATCGAACGCCACCAGTAAAACAGCCTTGGCCATGTGATCCTCCGTTGCTCAGGTCGCGATGTCATCCAGTTCCCGGCCGGCATATTCGGGCGTGAACCACCAAACGCCGAGTGCCATGCAAGCCATCGCGGCGGGGATCAACAGGAAGGCGGCGGCGAAGGAGCCGGTGTGCTGCTGCAAGCCGACGGCCAGGAAAGGCCACAGCACGAAGCCGAACAACCATGCCACCGACCACGAAAATCCGTTGCCTACGCCTCGAATTCGAGTCGGATAGACCTCTGCCGTCAAAATCATGCTCGGTCCCCAGAAGCCGAGGAATCCGATGCTCCACAGCAGTCCATAAATCCACAGTTCGGTATCGGTGGTCGCGAACACCCAAAGTGTAATGAACACGCCGCCTTCGGCGAGCATGATGTAGAACGCCGGCTTGCGGCCGAAACGATCGGCGATCCAGCCGGATGCCAGCAGGCCGAGGAAGCCGACCAGTCCCCACCAAATATAAAAATGGCCATATTGCGCGGTGGACCAGTGCCGTTCCTGCGAAAGATACAGCGGCATCCAGCCGCCGACAGTGCCGTAGATGGTGGTGGAGCAGCAGGCGATGAACGTTGCCACGCCGGTATTCCGCCGCATGTCCGGCAGGAACAACTGCCGCAACGGCACCCGCTTTGCTTTGGCGACCCAGTCCTGGTCCGCGGCCGACAGCGTCAGGCCCCCGGCCTGGGCCCGGGCGATGCGGCTTTTGCGGTCCTGCATGCGAACCCAGTAGGGCGATTCCGGGCATTTCGCGCGAACATAGACAGCGATCACGGCGACCAGCGCGGGCACCATGAAGGCGACCCGCCAGCCGTAGTCGGCGATGATATAGGTGGCGATCACGCCGGCCAGGGCGGCGCCGAAGCACCATGTGCCGCGATTGATGCCGATGACTCGGCCCCGCAGGCGTGCCGGCCAGGTTTCGGCCACCAGCATGGATCCCAGCGACCATTCTCCGTTCAGCGCGAAATTCACCACGCAGCGGACGGCGACGAAGGCCACCCAGGTCTGGCAGATCGCCAGGACCGGCATCATCAGGGAGAATAGCGCGATGTTGATCGCCAGTAACGTCCGGCGGCCATAGCGATCGGCCATCCAGGGCCACGCGAACATGCCGAAGATGCCGACCAGCAGGGCGATCTGCATGCCCGACCGGTAGTCGGGGATGGTCAGCCCGAACTCTTTGATAACGAGCGGGGAGGCCAGCGCGAAAATCACCCCGTCCATGCCGTCGAAACCCCAGCCCAGGCCGTTGGCGACAGCGATGTGGACATGGGTTGAAGTGACCCGGGTCTGGTCGGATGCGGCGCGGAAGGCGGCGGATTCTCGGTAGCGTTCTTCCAGCGAACCCGGTTCTATGACTGCAAGATCGGCGGCTTCAAGGTCGCCGCTTACGGTGGCGCTCATGGTTTTGACGCTCCTTATCCCCTGGTTCGGCTTTTTCGTCCGATGTGCCGATGTCCGAGGACAGTAGATATCGTCCCGGCGGATAAAGCGAATCCTGCCGTTCAGCGGGGGCGCGGACCGTGCGAGCTTATTTGTTATCCGGAACGATCAGGAGCGAAATTTGAAACGGTTCTCGGGTCCGATGGGCAGAACCCGGAGGTATAACGGCGATCAACCTTCGTACATCGAATCAGGCACCGGCATGATCAGGCGTGTGCCGCTTTCCGGGGGCGTCCACCCGTCGCACTATTCGTTTGTGCCGCCGCCGCGTTTGCAGGCGATCTG
>JAYUEJ010000390.1:0-15871 GCA_043739265.1 Rhodopila sp.
GCCGATGAGATCGCCCGGTTTCGCGCCGCCCTGCCGCCCGAGGTGCTGTTGGTGCTCGATTCCGCCTATGCCGAATACGTCACCCATCCGGCCTACGACGCCGGCGTGAAGCTGGTGGATGCGACCGACAACACGGTGATGACCCGGACATTTTCGAAAATCTTCGGCCTGGGCGGCATGCGGATCGGCTGGTGCTATGCGCCGCCGGCCATCGTCGATGTGCTCAACCGGGTGCGTGGGCCCTTCAACGTGTCGGTCGCCGCGCAGGCCGCCGCCATCGCCGCTTTGGCGGAACCCGGCTGGGTGGAAACCGGCTGCGCCCACAACGCCGCATACCGCCCCAGGCTGGCGGCCGGGATCGAGGCGACCGGCCTGAAGGTCTGGCCCAGCCAGGGCAACTTTGTGTTGGTCGATCTCGGGACGGTCGCCGCCGCCGACGCCGCCGACGCTTTCTTGCGCACCAACGGCATCATCGTCCGCAAGGTGGCCGGCTACGGCCTGCCGCATTGCCTGCGCGTAACGGTCGGAACCGCCGAGGAAGTGGGGTTGGTCGTCGATGGTTTTACCGAATTCATGCGGCAATCCCGTGGCTGACCCGATTTTCAAACGGCTCGCCCTGCTGGGCGTTGGGCTGATCGGTTCGTCGGTCGCCCGCATCGCCCGCCAACGCGGCGACATCGCGGCCGAAATCGTCGTCAACGCCCGCACCCAGCAGACGCTGGACCGGGTGATGGAGCTTGGCCTCGCCGATTGGGTGGAACTCGATCCTGCCAAGGCGGTCGAAGGTGCCGACTGCGTCATGTTATGCGCCCCGGTCGGATCGTTCGCCGATCTCGCGGCTCGGATTGCCCCGCATCTGGCGCCGGGTGCCGTGCTGACCGACGTGGGATCGACCAAGCAATCGGTTATCCGCGACGTGGGTCCGCTGGTGCCGGCCGGCGTGCATTTCGTGCCGGCGCATCCGATCGCCGGAACGGAGTATTCCGGGCCCGATGCCGGCTTTGCCGAACTGTTCCAGAATCGTTGGACCTTGCTGACCCCGATCCCCGGGACGGACGAAGCGGCTATCGCCAGGGTCGAGGCGCTGTGGCACCGCTGTGGCGCGCAAACCGAGCGGATGGAACCCGGGCATCATGATCGGGTGCTGGCGATCGTTTCGCATTTGCCGCATCTGATCGCGTTCACCATCTGCGGCACGGCCGACGATCTGGCGGATGAAAGCCGGCAGGAGGTGGTCAACTTCGCTGCCTCCGGCTTCCGCGATTTCACCCGCATCGCGGCATCGGACCCGGTGATGTGGCGGGACATTTTCCTGAACAACCGAGAGGCGTTGCTGGAGATGCTGCAGCGCTTCATGGAAGACGCCCAGGCAATGGCGCGCGCGGTGCGCTGGGGCGATTCGGCTTACATCGAAGACAAGGTCGAACGCGGCCGCAAAATCCGCCGCAGCCTGATCGAGCGCCACCAGGCGTAAACGCCCACCGCCAGAATACGCACGCATCGTCCGACATGGCCGGGACGGGAGCCATCGGCATCAGCGCAAAACTTGCCCTGTGCCGCAACACGGAGTCACACTCCCCCGACGTCAATGACCAAGGGAACCAAACCATGACCGCAAAGAGCAAGGGATTTCTGCGCCATGTCGCGCTGAGCGTGACCGACCCCTGGGAAACGGCGGAATATTACAAGGCCACGGTCGGCCTTGAGGAAGTCGCGGAACTGGACGGTCCGCTGGCCGAGGGCGTGTTCCTGACCGACGGCGTGGTCAATCTGGCGATCCTGCACTTCAAGGACGAGGAAGCCGCTCAGGGCAAGGGCGTCGATTTCGTCGGCATCCACCATATCGGTTTCTGGGTCGATGACATCATCATGTCCGGCAAACAGGCCCGTTCGGCCGGTGGCACCTGGATCATGGGCGACCCGACCAACCCCGACGGGTACGAAGTCAAGCACACCGACCTGTCCGGAATCATCTTCGATATCGCCGCACACGGCTGGGCCGGCGCACAGAAGCGTCCGGGGGAGGCCGAGAACGAAACCCACCCGAACCCGCGCCGCCGCCTCGCCAAATTCGACGAGCGACGTGAGGCGGCTCGGCGGAAGATCGAGGCGAACCAGAACCAGATGGCGGAAGCGGATTAATATCAATCCGTGTTGACATTGACACATCCGACGTCGGCTTGGCCGGGGCATAACCCGGCCATCCGTCTCAGACCAAGTTGCCGACAAATAACGACTTACCGAAATGCAACGAATGCCCGGATCAGGTCCGCAGGTGACGCCGGCACCGAGTTGGTGTCAGCGCGGGTTAATATAAGGCTCTTATGGCGTTAGCGGTCGGCCCCCGCCGAGACATGGTGAACGCACGCTGCGGCGTGCCGCGGCGATGCCCAACACCGATCGCTGCGCTCTTGCATCGACCCGTGGCGTGACGGCCGAGGGAGCGGCAGGCGGATTCGGTACTGCGGATGGAACATTTTGACTCCGCGAAACTCCTCACGAACTCCGCGAAACTCCGCGTCCGCTTGATTACTGTCTTGCACAAGGCACGAACGAACCGCCGTTGCCCGGGAAGGTGAAACAACCCGACCGCCGCCGACCCCGAGGTTGGGTGATCACGCCGGCGCGAACAACCGATCTTCGCCCGCTTCAGACTGCCCAGCCGCCGGAACGATAACACCCTGGAACGCCGCGTCCCGTTGCAATACCGGCAACACCTTCTCCGCGAACAGCCGCATATTCAGTTCGGCCTCATGATGCGGCATGCTGCCGAACGAAAACTCCGTCACCAAATGATCCATGCCTGTCAGGCGGCGCAGTTCCGCGATCTGCTGGATACAATCATCCGGCGTCCCGACGATCTGGATACTGACATAGAAATCCGTTGCCTTGGTCCGGAAGGTCTCGTCCTTCATCTTCGTGTACGTCTTCGCAAGCTTGCCGTAAGACTCGTATCCCTTCACCGAACCAAGATGCCCATCGGAAAAATGGTAATGGTTATCGATGGAATCCCATTTCTCGCTCAGGTAGCGCATCGCCCGTTCGCGCGCTTCTTCGCGGGTTGGCGCGCAGGCGACGTTGGTCAGGATGATCGGCGGCCGCGGCGTGTGACCGACGCTCTCGACCATGGCGCGATAGCGATGCACGTCCTCGGCCGCCTTTGGCCATTCGTTCTGCATCACAATCAACATCCCAAATCCCAGTTTCGCCATCACCTCGGCGGACTCTGGACTGACCGACGACGCATAAAACCGCCGTTCCGGATGAGAAATAGGTCTCGGCCGGATCGACACCCTGGGGATTTTATAAAACTCTCCGTCCCACTCGAATGAGTCGTTACTCAGCGCCTTGATGATCAACTGCGCCGACTCGACGAAACGCGGCCGCGCTTCCTCCATCGGAATCCGAAAACCTTCGTATTCGATCGTGGCCGCCCCTCGCCCAAACCCCATCAGGATGCGTCCGCCGCTGATGACATCCAGTAGCGCGATCTGCTCGGCTACGCGGATGGGATCGTGCCAGGGCAGCACGATCACGCAGGTTCCCAGTGTGATCCGCTTTGTCCGGCCGGCATAATAGCTCAACAGTTGCAACGGCGACGGCGACATGGAGTAGCCGGTGAAGTGATGCTCCAACGCGAACAACGAATCGAAACCTAGCGGCTCCGCCAGATCGCCGAGCGCCATGTGTTCGTTGAACAGGGCGACGTCCGGTCGTCCGGCCTGGGCAAGAACGCTAAGTGCTGTCCCGACTTGCATGACGATCTCCCTGTTCTACCGCAGCGGCGAACACGCCGCCGGCATCACCAGCTTGTTTTCCTGTTTCATTACCAGACCGGCCGCGGCGCCCCCGGGCGGCCAGATGCCACGGGCGACGGCCTCCGACCGGATGCGCTGGCGTTCGCCGGCATCCCTGTAGGCCCAGATATGAACCCACTTGTTCAGTCCGCCGAATTCCGAATACCAGGCCCCGACCAGCGGCGACAATTTCACCCGTTCGTCGATCTTGGCAGCCCAGCGTTCCATCATCCCGGGCAATGCCCCGGGTGCCAGCGTGTACGACCGGATCTCGAACAGCGGCCCCACGACGCGCGGCTCCAGCGCCGGCGAAAACGGCGCCGGAATGAAAATCTCGCTGTTCATCGAAATAATGAATTCACCGATCTTTGGTGGCCACACACGGGTTTTGACGGCCTCGGCGCGTATCGCCATGCGCTGTTCGAAACTGTCATAAGTCCAGATGTGGGTGATTTCGTTCAGCGCCCCCACCTCCGTGTGCCACAGCGCGGTCAGCTTCGACAGCGTCTCCCGCGCCGGAAGCCCCTCCCCGAAACGTTTCTCCACTTCGGCAACCGAACCCGGTTTCAACTGATACGTCCGAACTTCGATGATCATGCGCGTCTCTCCCGTCCCATACCGGGACGCTAACGGGATCGGTCGAACTTGTCACATCGCCCTGTTGCCGCCCATCTGGCGACGGTCAATGGCTGAACCAGACGTTGGCCATACGGGGTATCCGGAACGGCACGAAACCCCCGACATTGGACCGAACCGCCTGAACTTTGGTGAAGGCACCGAACGGAATGGCATAGACCCGCTCCAGGACCAGCGACTGCATGTGGGCGAAGGCCTGTTGCCGGCCCTCCGGCGTGGGCAGCGTGTTCATGTCGTTCCAGGCGGCCAATACGTCAGGATCGTCCTTGCCATCCAGCGGCTTGTAGGTCGCGTTCGGCTGCACCAGAAACCGCATCGCGGCCAGACTGCCCAAAGCAGGTTGCGTGCCCCAGGCCGTAAACAGGAAGTTCCATCCCTCGGTTGTATTAAGCGCCATCTGGATCGACGTCGGCCAGTCAACCACCTTCATCTGAGCATTGATTCCGACCGCCTGAAGCTGCTGCTGCATCACCAGCGCCGAGTTGTACATCGGCGGGTAATCCTTGTTGGTCAGCAACACCACAGGCTCCCCCTGATACCCGGCATCGGCGAGATATTTCTTCGCCAGATCAGGATTGTGCAGGTTGTAGGTTTCCTTGCCGGCATCGGTGTAGTCGGGCTGGCCGGGATACTGGAAACCGACGTTCAACTGGTAATTTCCGTCCGCGGCGGCATCCATGATCTCATCCATGTCCAGCGCCGCCTGAATCGCCTTGCGCACCAAAAGCTTGTCGGTGGGCGGATTGGACGTGTTGGGATTGGCGATCTGAATCCACCAGTTCTTCAATGGCAGGATGGAGATGCCTTTATCCAGTTCCAGGTCCGCAACCGATTTCGCCGGCAGGTCCTCGACACCATGAAGCTCGCCCGCGCGCAGTCCCGCGATCCGGTCACCCGAATCAGTAATGATACGGAATATGATCGTGTCGAAACACGCCAGCTTGTAGCCGCCTAAGCCGGTACGATCCTGAAAACTGGTGTTGGGCTTGTAACCGTCAAACCGTTTCAGCGTCACGGCCCGTCCCGGTTCGGTATCGACGAACTGGTATGGCCCGGTGCCGACCGGGTGCGTCAGTTGCAGCGCCGGAACGTCACGGTTCTCCTTCGGGATGATGACGATGGGCACGCTGAACGACGACAGCGCCTCAATGAAGGTCGGTTGGATCTGCTTCATGTGGATCGCGAAGGTCGCCGCGTCCGGCGCGTCCCAATGATCGACATTGCTCAATGCGCCGCGCTGAATGCCCACCTTTGCGTAACGATCGAACGAGGCAACGACATCGGCCGAGGTCAGCGACTTGCCGTTATGGAAATGAATGCCCTGCCGCAGCGTGAAGCGGTACGTCAGATGATCCGGCGCTTCATGCATCGCCTCGGCCAATTCCAGGATCGGATGGTTGTTCTCATCCCGGGTCATGAGCGATTCGTAAATGTTCATCGCGATGTTGCGCGTGGAAATCGTGGAGGACGTCATCTGGTCGAGGGTGTTGATGTTCGCCTCCTGGCCGAACACGAAAGTCCCCCCGAAATGCGGGCATTTAAACGGTTCGGCCCTGACCGAGGGCGCACACAGCGCTATCGCGGCGACCAACCCAATAAGTCCACGCTTCATCCGTTCGTCCCCCAGCAGCCGCAAACCCGCCCTCACACGAAAGGTGCTGGCTTGGCCTCGCGAAACGGCGTGTTGGTTTCAGCCAGTTCCCGCAGCAGACGCGACGGCGCCCAGCGCTCCCCGTATTGCTGATGCCAGGAGGCGATCTGCGCATAGACGTTTTTTACGCCAATCCCGTCGGCCCAGAACATCAGGCCGCCACGGTACCGCGGAAATCCAAACCCATGCAGCCACATCACGTCGATATCGCTCGCTCGGTAGGCCTTGCCTTCCTCCAGGATGCGGCACGCTTCGTTCACCGAAGCGAACAACAGCCGTTGCAGAATCTCGGTATCCGAAAACGATTTTTGCGGCACACCCATCTCGACGGCCACCGACCTGATGATCGCGGCGACCTCCGGATCGGGATGCGGCGTGCGGTCGCCTTTGTCGTAACGATACCAGCCGGCGCTTGTCTTTTGTCCGTAACGACCCAGCTCCACCAGCTTGTCGGCGATCGGCAGCTTGCGGTAATCCGGATTGGCCAGCGCCCGCCGCTGACGACCCGCCGCACCGATATCCAGCCCCGCCAGATCGCCCACCGCGAACGGCCCCATCGGATAGCCGAATTCGATCATCACCTTGTCCACCTGCTCCGGCAGACAGCCTTCCTCCAACAGGATAACCATTTCGCTATTGAATGGACCGCGCGACCGGTTGGCAACGAAACCATCGGTATTGCCCGCCATCGCCGAAATCTTGCCGATCCGCCGCCCCATCGCCATGGCGGTCAACAGCGTCTCGGGCGACGCCTTCGACGGCCGCACCACTTCCAGCAACTTCATCACATTGGCCGGCGAGAAAAAATGCGTCCCCGCCACGTATTCCGGCCGTTTCGTTACCGAAGCCAGTTCATCCATGTCGAGCGCCGATGTGTTCGAAAACAGGAATGCGTCCGGCTTCATGACTTCATCCAGCTTGATGAAGATCGGTTTTTTAACATCCATCTGCTCGAACACCGCTTCGACAACCACGTCGCAGTCGCGAATGTCGTCGTAGCCCGCGACGGGGTGGATGCGTGCAAGGCGGGCCTGCATCTCGCCCTCCGCCAGGCTGCCGCGCTTGACCGATGTGGCATAGTTGTTGCGGATACGCTCCATACCGCGATCGAGCGCATCCTGCGTCGCATCCATGATCTTCACGTCGTAGCCGAAATCGGCGAACGACATGGCGATGCCGCCACCCATCGTTCCGGCGCCGATAACGGCCGGATTAGTGAAGTCGCGCGGCGCAACGACCGAGGGCAGGTCAGGCAATTTCGCGACTTCGCGTTCGGCGAAGAAAGCGTATCGCAGCGCCTTCGCCTCGTCCGAGGATTCCAGTTCGTTGAACAGTTCGTTCTCGCGCTGCATGCCCTGGTCGAACGGCAGCGTGCAGGCGGCCTCGATCGCGGCGATGCAGCTATACGGCGCCTTCTGGTTGCGCGCCTTGCGGGCGATCGACTTTCGCATGGCATCGAACACGCCAGGGTCGGCGGTGACGCTTTTGTCGCGCACACGCGGCAGCGGCCGCACATCGGCGATCTTGCGCGCATAGGTGACCGCGGCGTCACGCAGATTGGCGCCGTCGGGCAACATCTCATCGATGATCCCAAGTTTCGCCGCCTCCGCCGCCGGGACGTGACGGCCGGAGGTGACCATCTCCAGTGCCACCTGCGCGCCGACCAGACGCGGCAGGCGCTGGGTGCCGCCGCCGCCGGGCAAAATGCCGATCAGCACTTCGGGCAGGCCGACCTTGGCCGAGGCAACCGCGATCCGGTAATGGCACCCCATCGCGTTCTCCAACCCGCCCCCCAGCGCGAAACCGTGGATGGCCGCCACCACCGGTTTGGCGCTGGCGTCCAGCACGTCGTACGTGCGCTCCCCGATCGCCAGCCGCTTGCGGCCGGTGCCGAAACCGCGAATGTCAGCCCCGGCGATGAAGCTGCGGCCATCACCCATCAGCACCATGGCCTTGATCGACGGGTCGGCGTTGGCCCTGTTCAGCGCGTCGATGATGCCCTCGGACACCCCTGGGCCGAGCGCGTTGACGGGGGGATAGTTGACGATGATGACGCCGATTTCGCCGTCTTTTTCCAGGCGGACGACTTGGGACTCTGACATGCGGCGCGTTCCTCTGATGATTGCGACGAACGATAAGCAAAGGCACGGGCGGCGTCCATGTTGCGGACGGGACCGAGGTTGATTTCAGGCCATCGATGTCCTATCATTAAGGCTTAATGACAGGAGCGCGACATGGCATCCGTCGTCACCATCAACCGGCCCGATGTCGTCGCCCTGATCGAGGCAGCGGCAGCACGGCTGACCGAGGGCAACAAAACGGAAGCCGTTGCATTGGCGATGCGGCGTTTGCTGGACCAGGACGCGCGGACGGGATCGCTGTTCGGTCACCAACGCGGGTCTGTCCGAATCCAACAGGGCGTGGACCTTACTGAACCGACCTTCCACGAACCAACCGATGCGGAAACCGGGCGTGAGCTCGAACATTGACCGATGCTGTCCTGCTCGACACCCACATCGCGCTATGGCTGGACAACGGCGACGAACGACTGCGCCCCGCCACACTCAGTTTGATCGAGGCCTGTTGGCGGAACGGTGGCACCGTCCTGCTCAGCGCGGTCACCGTGTGGGAGATCGCGCAACTGATTTACCGCGGACGCATCGAATTGGTCCGCTCGCTCGAGGCCTGGGTCGAACGCTTCGTGGATCGGCCCGGCGTGGAGGTCCTGCCGTTGAACCATCTCGCGGCATCGCGTGCCTACCGGCTGGACGGTCTGGAACACAGCGACCCGGCGGATCGTTTGTTGATCGCAACCGCCATAGAGCGAAATTGTCCGTTGGTCACCTACGATGTTCGGATCGCTCGTTTCAGTGAGAGGCACGGCGGTGGGTACGGGTTTCGTGCCCGGGAGTAAACGGCTTCGGGCGGCCCATTCGGAAAAAGACCGGTAATTCGGTTGGCGGTGACAGCGTGTTTGGGAACGGTTAACCTGTATTCCTGGAGGCCATGGACGAATGGATACAATCACCGACGCTGCACCGCGGACACTTCTCGGCGTTGGCCTTTACACGGCCGCTGAAGCCTCGGGCCTGACCGGAATTCCATCGCTTCGTATCCGCCGCTGGCTCACGGGATACGCCCATGGTCCGAACGACGCGCAGGGCTGGTCGGACCCGCTCTGGACCCCGCAATTGCCGCGCGTCGGCACAGATGTCGCCCTGGGCTTTCGTGACTTGATGCAATTGAAATTCGTTGCAAGCTTCACCGCCGCCGGCATCAGTCTGCACAGTATCCGGCGCGCCCTGGCGATCGGCCGGCAGATGGTGGGGGACGAGCGGCCATTCTCAACCACGCGGTTCCGCACCGACGGGCGGACGATCTTTCTCCAGGTCCGGAGTGAGGCTGAGGAGCCGACGTTGATCGACCTGCTTAATCGGCAATACGCGTTTCATCGCGTGGTCGAGCCCAGCTTCCGCGACATCGATTTCGGCGAAGCGGCGGCGGAGCGGTGGTGGCCGATGTCTCATCGATCCCGCGTCGTGGTGGACCCGGCGCGGAATTTCGGTCATCCGATATTGGTGGAACAAGGGGTGCCCACGCGGGCCATCGCCGACGCCGTAGCGTCAGAAGGATCGGTCGCGAAAGTCGCAAAAGTGTTCGACCTTCCGGTAGGCGCGGTGCGCGACGCGATGGCGTTCGAGTACCGAACCGCTTGAAGGTCCTGGTCGATAACAATCTGAGTCCGCTGTTGGCGCAAGCTATCAACCTTCTTGTTGCACCGGACGGTGATCAGGTCGTGGCCCTGAGGCACCGGTTCCCTGCGAACACGCCGGATGAAGTCTGGATTTCAGCATTGGGCGCCGAAGGCGGGTGGTCGGTATTGTCCGGCGATGTGCGAATTGCCCGGCGTCCGACCGAGAAGCTTGCATGGCATCAGTCGCGGTTGAAGGGATTTTTCCTCGCGCCGGCCTGGAGCAAGCTTTCAAACCTTGAAAAGACCGCCCGTCTGCTCCTGTGGTGGCCGAAGCTTCGGGATCAGGAGCGCCTGGTTGGCCCGGGGGCGATTTTCCAGGTGCCCATCAATGCGGGAAGCCGGCTTTCGCAGGTTCGGATTTAGCGGGCCATGTCTCGATCATTCCTAATCCGTCAAAAAACGACCGCGTTACAACACCGCCTCCGCCACCACCCGCAAGACATCGACGCTGGTCCCCTTCAGCACCATCGTCCCGACATGCCCCGCCTTCGACACCTCTTTCCAGGCCTCCAACCGATCCCTGATCCGCTCCGCCGGCCCGCACAACGAAATCGCATCGATCAGCGCGTCCGGCACCGCCGCCGCCGCCTCATTCTTCTTCCCATCCAGATAGAAATCCTGAATCGCCTTGGCCTCCCCCTCGAAGCCCATCTTCGAAATCATGGCGTTATAAAAATTCTTCGACCGCGCCCCCATCCCACCGATATACAACGCCAGTTCCGGCCGAAGCGCATCCCGGCACGCCGCCACATCCGGCCCCATATGCGCCCGCACGAACGGTGCGGTATCGAACCCATCCATCGTCTTGCCGACCTTGGAACGCCCCTCCAACGTCGGCCCCGTCACCACATTGGGCGCATCCGGCGAGAAGAAGATCGGCAGATTGCCATCCGCGACCTCCCCCGCCATCCGCAGCCCGGCCGGGGTGATCGACGCCGTATAGAACGGCACATTCGGATCGCCATGCGCGATGCTGCGCAACGGCCGCCCAAGCCCGCTCGCATCGGCCCCGTCATACGGGATGGAATACTGCTCGCCATGAAACTCCAGCGGTTTTTCGCGCGCCAGAATCAGCTTGATGATGGCAAAATATTCCTTGGTCCTCTGCATCGGCTTGCCGAACGGCACCCCATGCCAGCCCTCGATCACCTGCGGCCCGGACGGCCCAATGCCGCAAATGAAACGATTCCCCGACAACGCCTGCAACGACAGCACGGTCATCGCCGCGCAAGCCGGAGTCCGGGCTGGCATCTGCATGATCCCGGTCCCCGCCTTGATCTTCGTCGTCCGCGCCAGAATCCACGCGGCCACCGACACCGCGTCGGTGCTGTAGGCCTCCCCCGTCCAAACCTGAGTGTATCCCAGGCGCTCCGCCTCCAGGATCATGTCCATATCAAGCTTCGGGTGTGGCCCCGCCATCCCAACCGTAAGACCGAGTCGCATGATTATCGCACCTTCGCCATGACGTCGTCGCGGAAGCGACGCAGATTACCGACAGACGACTCCGCATCCGTCCCAAACAAACCAAAATCGAACGCCGTCACCCCGACATCCCGCAGCGCCTTGATGTCGCCAGCGTAATCCGCCGCGCCACCCGTGAACAACTTCCGCTCGCCATCCACCATGCCTTTCGGTTGAGCCTCCGGATTGGACGAAACCCGATACGCCAGCCCCACCGCCGCCGGATCGCGCCCCGCCTTCTCGGTCAACGTTCGCAACTTCGCAGCCCCAGCCTTGAACCGCGTCAACGTATCCATCGGAAACTGAGGATTCGTTCCGATCGGATACCACGCATCGCCGTAACGAGCCGTCCGCCGCATCGCCGGCCCGCTCTCACCGCCAACCCAGATCGGAATCACCCCCTGTGGCGGCTTCGGCGGAAACAGCACGTCCTTGAACTGGACATACTTACCATCGAACTTAGGCGCATCCGCCGTCCACAATTCCTTGCACACCATCATGAATTCATCCGTCACCGCCCCTCGTTCGGCGAACGGCAGCGCGCCGATGGCAATGAATTCCTCCTCGCACCAGCCGGCGCCGATCCCCAAAGTCAGCCGGCCCTTCGACAGAAAATCGATCGTTGCGAGGGTCTTCGCCGTCAAAACCGCCGGACGATGCGGCACCACCATCACCGAGGTGACAATCCGCAGCGTCTTCGTCACCGCGGCAATGAAGGTCGCCGCCGTCAACTGCTCCAACCGGGGCGCCGCCGCGCCGGACGGGAACTCCCCCGAATCCGAATACGGATAGCGCGAGGCGATGCTGGTCGGGATCATCAGATGATCGCTGACCGTGACATAATCGTAGCCCAGGCTCTCGGCTTCCGTCGCGATGCGAACCAGGCTGTCGGGCTCGATCAACGGGCCACTCGTTGGGGCGCTGCAACCAATCTGCATGGGGTCCTCCTGGTCGGATTGTGTTATTGACCCCAATAGCACACGATACCGCGCAAAGAGGCAAACGGGAGCGTCCAATGATGGACTTCGGCATCCATATCGGCACGCGCGGCTGCCTGACCACGCGCGAAAACATCATGGCCGTGGCATCCAACGCCGAGGCCTCGGGCTACGCGATCATCGGCGTCGCCGACCACCTGATCGTCCCGGTCCACACCGATGTGCGCTACCCCTACACCGCCGATGGCATCTGGCCCGGCGCCCCGACCGGCGAGTGTCTCGACGCCATCGCCACCCTGACCTTCCTCGCCGGTTTCACCCAGCGGATCAGGTTGCTGACATCGGTCCTGGTCGTCCCGCATCGCCCCGCCGTGCTGACCGCCAAGCTTCTGACAACCGCCGATGTGCTGTCCGGCGGCCGGGTCATCGCCGGCATAGGCTCCGGCTGGATGAAGGAGGAATTCGCCGCACTGGAAACCCCGCCGTTCGAACACCGAGGTGCCGTCACCGACGAATATATCCGCGCCTGGAAATCGCTCTGGACCGAAGACCGCCCGTCCATGTTCGGCGCCCATGTGAAATTCGACAATGTGGTGTTCAAGCCGAAACCAACGTCCAAACCGCATCCGCCGATCTGGGTCGGCGGCGAAAGTGCCCCGGCGTTGCGAAGGGCAGCCACGGTCGGCGACGGCTGGTATCCCGTATCTAACAACGCGAAAATACTGCTGAACACGCCTGCATTGTTGAAAGCCGGCATCGACCGCCTGCATCGCGCCGCCGAAAAAGCCAACCGCGATCCGGCGGCAATTGACATCGCCTATGTCTGGTTCATGTCGCCGGACTGGACCGCTAAAACCGACGCCGAGGGCCACCGCCAGCATTTCACCGGCACCGCCGACGATATGCAGGAAGACGCCGCCGCCTTCGCCGCTGTCGGCGTCAAACACTTGATCGTCTATGCGCAACAGCCCACCATCCAGGCAACATTGGACATCCAGCAACGCTTTGCCGAGGACGTAATACGGAAATCATGATGACCGATCTCACCTGGCTGGAATCCGCCCCCCTGTCCGAACTCATGGCGAGGGCGGCGCAAAAACGCGACGACGCATTTGGGCGGACGATTTCCTACTCCCGCAAAGTATTCATCCCACTAACGAAGCTGTGCCGTGACGTTTGTCACTACTGCACCTTCGCCGAACGCCCGAAAGCCGGCCACGCCGCCTATCTGTCAGCCGACGAAGTATTGGCCATCGCCCGTGCCGGACAAGAAGCCGGCTGCACCGAAGCATTGTTCACCCTCGGCGACAAACCCGAACTGCGGTACCGCGCGGCGCGCGAGGCCCTGGCGCAACTCGGTCACCCAACCACGATCAGCTATCTGCGCGAAATGTGCGCCCTGGTACTGAAGGAAACCACGCTGATCCCGCATGTGAACCCCGGCGTCATGACCCGCGAGGAAATCGCCAGTCTGCGGGAAGTTTCGGCCAGCCAGGGCATCATGCTGGAATCCACCAGTGAGCGTCTGTGCCAGCAAGGCGGAGTCCACTACGGCTCCCCCGACAAACTGCCGGCCGTGCGGCTGGAAACGTTAAGACTCGCGGGCGAGCTGGCCGTGCCGTTCACCACCGGCATCCTGATCGGCATTGGCGAAACCCGCGCGGAACGCCTGGATGCGTTGACAGCGATACGCGACCTGCACTTGCAATACGGCCACATCCAGGAAGTCATCGTCCAGAATTTCCGCGCCAAACCCGATACCAAACTGGCGAATGCCGACGAACCCGATCTAATTGACTTGCTTTGGACTATCGCCGCGGCGCGGTTGATCCTGCCAAACGACGTACACGTCCAGGCCCCCCCCAACCTGTCGCCCGGCGTGTACCAAAAACTGATCGGCGCCGGCATCGACGATTGGGGTGGTGTATCGCCGGTCACCCCGGACCACGTCAACCCCGAAGCACCCTGGCCGGAACTGGAAGCGTTGGGCCTGCGCACCGCCGAGATGGACAAAATCCTGGTGCAGCGCCTGCCGGTCTATCCGGCCTGGGCGTCGGATCAAAAGCGGTGGCTGCATCCCAAGGTCGCGACCCGCGTGATGCAATGTGCCGACTCCGAAGGCTGGGCGCGTGACGACGACTGGGCCCCCGGCCTGACCTTCGCGCCGAAGCCTCGCCCGGTTTTACTGAGCAAAGTCGATCCCGCCCTGGAACGGATCATCGACCGAACCACCGCCGGCAAGCGGCTGGACGAACCAGAAATCGTGCGATTGTTCGCGGCCCGCGACGCCGACTACGAACGCGTCATCACCGTCGCCGACGAACTGCGCCAATCGGTCAGCGGTGGAATCGTTCGTTACGTCGTCAACCGCAACATCAACTACACCAATATCTGTTACTATCGCTGCACGTTCTGCGCTTTCTCCAAAGGCAAAAAACACGAAGCCCTGCGCGGCACACCTTACAATTTGGACCTGACGGAAATCGTTCGCCGGTCGCAAGAAGCCTGGGACCGCGGCGCCACTGAAGTCTGCCTGCAAGGCGGCATTCACCCCGACTACACCGGCGACACCTACATCAAAATCTGTGAAGCGATCAAAGCCGCCATTCCCGGCATGCACATCCACGCCTTCTCCCCCCTCGAAGTCACCCAAGGTGCCGCCACACTCGGTCTGTCGCTGACCGAATTCCTGGTACGACTGAAAGACGCCGGCCTGAGCACCCTGCCCGGCACCGCGGCGGAAATCCTGGACGACGAAATCCGCGCCATCATCTGCCCGGACAAAATAAACACGCAACAATGGATCGATGTCGCCCGCGCCGCCCACGCCCTTGGCCTGCGTACAACATCGACCATCATGTACGGGCACGTCGAAACGCCGCTGAACTGGGCACGACATTTGCTCGTCCTGCGCGATCTGCAGGCGGAAACCGGCGGCTTCACCGAATTCGTCCCGCTGCCCTTCGTCCACATGGAAGCCCCCATGTATCTGCGCGGCATGGCCAGGAAAGGCCCGACATTACGAGAAGCGATCCTGATGCACGCCGTGTCGCGCCTGGTGCTAAACCCGCTGATCACCAACATCCAGACATCGTGGGTAAAGATGGGACCAGAAGGCGCCGCCATGTGCCTGAATGCCGGAGCCAACGACCTCGGCGGCACGCTGATGAACGAAAGCATCTCCCGCGCCGCCGGCACCCAGCACGGTCAGGAGTTCCCGCCCGAGGCAATGGAACACCTGATCGGCTCCCTCGTCCGCACGCCCGTGCAACGCGACACAATCTATCGCCCGGTCGGCAACCAGCGGCGAGCGGTTTCGTTCAACGCCGCCGAACTGGCGCCGATCGTGTTGACTCCGCCGCGAAAAGTTATGGCCGCCGAATAAAGTAACGCCCCGATGCCAGCACAATCGAGCGACGATCGAGCCCAACGTTCGTTCGAGTTGTGTCATGACCGGCGACGCCAATTGTGTCATGGCCGAGCTTGGCACCTACCAGATTCACACATCTCCGATGTTCAGTTCTCGCCTCCTGCTGACCATCGCCGCTATGCAAGCAGCTTCCTCTTGCCGATGAAGACCTATTTTTGTGCCGACCTTCGACCGTCCACCATCCAGTTCAGCGCCAAGACGCCA
>JAYUEJ010000391.1:0-1707 GCA_043739265.1 Rhodopila sp.
GCGTCGAGGCCGACCAGCGCCACCGGGACCGGGTTGGGGCCGGTGGTGTAGAGGATCGGGTAGGTACGCGCCGCGGCTTCGAACTCACCGAGACCGACCGGGATGGTTTGCGCCTTGGCCGCAAAAGCATGGCCATGATCGCGATCCAGCCGCAGTTCAGGGGTCTCGCCAGGGTTAACGCCGGTGACGTTGGTGAAAAACAACGGCATTTGCGGCGCATCGGTAACCTGCGCGCCGGCTGGAGTGGTTCCGTTTGTCTGCGACATAGCTGTAACGCCCCTGCTGGAAATATCCCTTCCTCTACCCTGCCAACTGACTGGCGAACAACTCCAAAGCGCCAATCGCGAAACGGCGCATATTGGCTTCCCGATCCGGGCTGCCGGTTTCGAGCACAATGGCGGCCTCGAGATCATCGGGGCCGACGACGGCGAACACCCCATGTCCGGCGCCGTAGCCATAGCTGGTCCCAGTCGGGCCGGTGGCGCCGATTTCGGCCACGGCCCAATCGGTGTTGAGCTGTTCCTTCATCGCCCGCGCCAGCAGCAGCGCCAGTGCCTCGGTCCCCGGCGGCACGGACGCCATTTGATCATCGGTGAGGCCGAGCAACTCGCGCCGGGCGCGGCGGGTGTAAACCACGGTTCCGCCCATATAATAAGCAGATGCCCCTGGCACGGCCAGCAAAGCCGCGGAAATCAACCCGCCGGCGGAGCTTTCGGCCACCCCCACGGTATCGCGGCGGGCTTTCAGGCGCTCGGCGACCTGGCGGGCGATCGGCAGAACAGTTTCCATGATTTTCTCCATCCCTGGTGTTGGGGCTATGGTACAACCAAGCCAGAGCCGCGCAAGCGCACAGGGAGCAAGACATGTCAGGTTTCGCATCGACCAACGATCTCGCGGAAAAAATAGTGTCTTTCGATGAGCTTGGGCGCGGGCTGTATGCTTACACCGCCGAGGGTGATCCGAATTCAGGGGTGATTGTCGGGCGCGATGGGGTCGTCGTGGTCGATGCCCAGGCAACGCCCGCAATGGCCGCCGAGGTGCAAGCCAAGATCGCCACCGTGACCGACAAAAAGGTCAACCAGATTGTGCTCACCCACTACCACGCGGTGCGGGTGCTGGGGGCGAGCGGCTATCCGGCGCATAACATCATCTGTTCCGACGTGACGCGGGATCTGATCGTGGAACGCGGCCAGCAGGACATGGACAGCGAAATCGGTCGGTTTCCGCGCCTGTTTCGTGGCCAGGCCGGGATTCCGGGGCTGACCTGGCCGACCCACATCTTCCACACGAAAATGGACCTGGCGCTGGGCGATCGCGAAGCCCAGGTGATCCATGTCGGAAGGTCCCATACCGCTGGCGACACGGCAGTGTGGCTGCCGGACGAAAAAGTGCTGTTCGCCGGCGACATCGTCGAATTCGGCGCCACGCCCTATTGCGGCGACGCGCATTTCGCCGACTGGCCGGGGACGCTGCAACGGCTGCGGGAATTGGGTGCGGAGAAGATGGTGCCGGGACGCGGGCGGGCGCTTTTGAACGCGAAGGATGTGCGCGAAGGGCTGGATGGGACGGAAGCGTTCGTCACCACCCTGTTCCGGCTGGTGAAAGCGGGCGTCGCCAAGCGCATGCCGTTGGGGGAGCTTTATCACGAGACGCTGGCGGCGATGCGGCCGGAGTTCGGCCATTGGGTGATTTTCGACCATTGCATGC
>JAYUEJ010000392.1:0-1707 GCA_043739265.1 Rhodopila sp.
TGACGCGCTACGCCTGACGACGGTGATCGCCACAATGGTCATCGCCCAGCCAGCCAGGGCGGCGGACCTGACGGTCAGCATGCACAAGGTGACGCAGGATGGAATCGGCGCGGACCTCGGCACGATCGTCATCGCCAGTTCGGACGCAGGCATCACGCTAAAACTCAACCTGCACGGCCTACCGCCCGGCCCGCATGGATTCCACGCCCACGAGAACGGCAATTGCAGTCCGATCCTGATGAACGGCACCCGTATTCCGGGCGGCGCAGCCGGCAGCCATTTAGACCCCGACCATACCTATAAGCATGAAGGTCCGACTGGCGAAGGCCACCTCGGCGACCTGCCCGTTCTGATCGCCGAAGCCGATGGAACCGCGACCCAGACCCTGACCGCACCACGCATCAAGGACATCGAAATCCTGAAGCAGCGTGCCCTGATCATCCACACCGGCGGCGACACATACGCTGATTTGCCCAACCCGCTGGGTGGCGGCGGTGGACGCTTCGCCTGCGGCGTAATTGAGTAACGGCCCCCAAGGAGTGATCATGGAATTCGGTATCGCCCTCGCCACCGCGGCGGATAGCTGGAAGACGGTCAAGCGGGCCGAGGAACTGGGGTTTTCGCACGCCTGGTTCTATGACACCCAGATGCTGTGCGCCGACTGCTTCGTCGCCATGGGCGCCGCGGCTGTCCAGACGTCGCGCATCCGCCTCGGCACCGGCGTGCTGATCCCAACCAACCGGATCGCACCGGTCGCCGCCAACGCGTTCGCCTCATTAAACCAGCTCGCACCCGGGCGCATCGATTTCGGAGTCGGCACCGGCTTCACCGGCCGGCGCACCATGGGGCTGGGCGCGATGAAGCAGTCCGACATGGAAGAATACATCCGCGTCGTGATGGCCCTGCTGGACGGCGAAACCCCCGAGTTCGAGGTCGAGGGCAAGAAGCAGAAAATCACCTTCCTCAACCCGGAACTGAAGCTGATCAACCTGCGCGATGAGGTGAAGCTGCACATCTCTGCCTACGGACCGCGCGGCCGGGCGCTGACCGCCAGGCTTGGTGCCGGCTGGCTGAACTTCGTCGGCGACGTGACCGGCGGGGTGTCGGCGATGCAGGAGATGCGGGCCAGTTGGGACCGCGCCGGCAACGATATCACCGACCTGTCGGCCGTCGCCTTCGCCCTGGGCTGCGTGCTGCAACCAAATGAGGCTGCGGACGGCGATCGGGCGATGGCTCAGGCTGGCCCCCGAGCCGCCGTGCTGCTGCATCGTGCGGCCGATGAGGCCTTATCCGGGCTGCCGAACAGCTCCGCCATTCCGCCGCAACTGGCTGAATCGATTGCCGGCTACGTGGAACTCGCCAAAAATTTCAAGCCCGAGAACGCCCGCTATTTGACCAACCACCGCGGCCACCTGATGGCGGTGAAATCGATCGAGCGGCCGTTCGTCACGGCGGAGATGATCCGCCAGACCACCTTTACCGGCACCGAACCCGACCTGCTGGAGCGGATCGCCGCCTTGCGCGATGGCGGCTACACGCAGTTCACCATCCAGTTGGTCCCCGGCCACGAAGCCGCGATCGAGGACTGGGCTCGGCTAAAGAACGCGCTGTAACCAAACGGAGTGCTTCACACCGAACGCATCGCGGCGGCGAACAGAGTCGTGTTGTGCCGAAGCATGTCCAGATAGGTCGCCGCCGGGCCGTTCG
>JAYUEJ010000393.1:0-5264 GCA_043739265.1 Rhodopila sp.
CAGGCCGAAGCCGGCGTGCCGCCCACCGATTTCCAACACCGCATGGGATGGGTGCTGATCTCACTGCAAAACGCCTTCTACCACCTGGCCGCCGGCACGAAAGTGGCGCCCGCCCTGATCGCCACCGTCGGCAAGGGAGGCGATACCGACACCAACGCGGCCATCGCCGGTGCCTTGCTGGGTGCGGCGGACGGCCGGACATCGCTGCCGATCGACTGGGTGATGCAGGTGCTGACCTGCCGCCCCGATGCAGCACTGCATTCAGCGCGACCCAGACCCCCGGACTATTGGCCGGATGACATCCTCGACCTGACCGAGGCTTTGCTGCTATGCCGCGCCCCGTCATGATCGAATTAGATTACGCCAAACTCACCTCCACCGCGGTCGCGAATGACCCGTTCCCGCATGTCGTGGTGCCCTGGTTCGTGCCGCCGGCCAGTCTGGACGCCGTGCTGGCCGACCTGCCGCCGCTGGGCAAACGCGGGTCGTTCCCGGTTGACGCGGTTCGGCTTGGCCCCAATGCCAAGGCGCTGATGGAGGCGATGAACGGCCCCATCCTGCGCGCCGCGATCGAACGCCTGTTCGCCCTGGACCTGCAAGACGCCCCCACGATGGTGACGCTGCGTGGCTGGACCAGCGAGCGGGACGGCCGGATCCATTGCGATTCATTGGCCAAACGGCTGACGGTGCTGCTGTATCTGAACCGCGAAACCGATGCCTGGAGCCGCCAGGAAGGCTGCCTGCGCCTGCTGCGCGGCCCGACCGACCTGGACGATTTCGCCGTGGAGGTGCCGCCGGTCAACGGCACGCTGTTGGTGTTCCCGAATGGTCCGACAACGTGGCATGGGCACCGGCCGTTCGTTGGGCAGCGGTATGGCGTGCAGTTGAATTACATGACCACCGGCGACAAGGCCCGCAGCGAGATGCGCCGGCACCGGATTTCGGCGTTTTTGAAGCGGCTGACGCGGGCGGCCTGAGGCACCGGCAAGCCTCATTTTTATCGCATTTCATTACTTTATTGTCCTGACAGAGCCTGTCCCGGCCATGACGGAGCGGGCGAGGTCGGGTCATTCCGCATGAGCGCATGGCTTTCGACACTGGCGAAAAACGAACAAGCCGCGTCCCCTGGAAGTCTGGTCCGTGCGTGCTGTCCGGACCGCTACCGCGGCTCCATACATGGCAGACGTTCTGTTTGCCGCCGGCGACGGTCTGGTTAATTGTCCCAACCGAGGGCGCCATTTCCGCCGGCCACCATGCGATCGCTGGATTCCAGGAGGACAGTCCCGGCACAAACCTCGCCGTCGGTCCCGCGGAAACCGGCCGTCTCGCACGGAAATTCCGAATGAATCGCGTGGACGCATTCCCCTGAACGGCGAAGACAAGCAAAAACGTATTTCGTTCGGTATCTCTAGCGTCTTGCGAGAACGACGACGCCATTGGCCGGGATGACAACCGAGGCGGATGCCGTAAAACCGTGCAGCGGGCCACCCCGGGCCTGAACCCCGGTCCCGTTCCCGGCGACCCTTGGATTGACCCAATTATCATACACGTCGCTGTTGAACACCTCCGCCCAAAAGCCCGCGGCGGGAAAGCCTAAATTGTAATCATACCAGGTATTTTCCGCGAGCGAAGCGACGACGATCACATCTTGGCCCGTCTGTTCGATCCACCGGTGAAAGGCGAGAACGCGGTCTGTGTCCGACCAGTAGAATGGGTTCACATTGTCGCCCCGGAGTGCCGGAAAATGTTGCCGAAGACGAATCATATCCTGTGTAAAGCGGAGATGATTCGTCATGGCACGATCGGCACCGCTGTTCAGACCATCCCACCACAGAAGGTTCGGGCCGCCCGGATTGGTGTCCCAGGGCTCGTCCTCAAGAAACTCCTGGCCCATGAAAAGCTGGGGAATTCCAGGTGCCGTGAGCAGAATCGCAGTGGCAAACCGGCTGCGGCTGCGCGCGTACCAGGAGCGATGATCGGACGGGTCGGCCAGTGCCGGAATACGCGGGCTCCGGCCTGCCATGACGAGATCATGATTTTCGATGCAGGTAACCGCGCGCCAGGCGTGGTCAAATCCAGGCGGGTAGAGAGCGGCTGCTATGGTTGAGACGGAAACCGCGGCGTGGGCTCCGCCGGAGGCGGCTCCGACCGCGTTACGCAGGGCGCCGCGCAAGCCGTCATGCTGCACGACATCGAAACCCGCGCCGCCCGCGGACGCAGGTGCAACGATCGGCAGCGCCGACGAAGGAATGCCGGAGAATTCGCCCGGCCAGAATTCGGCATTCTGTAGTATCCGAGGCTGCAGGGATCGCAACTGTGCTGTAAGGGCGCGACAGAATTCCCATCCACTGGCCTGGTTCGTGGATAATAAAGTACTGATCTCGTCGTAACGAAAGCCGTCCGCGTGAAATTCCTCGATATAGTAAGTCGCATTATCTGAAAGAAATTGGCACACGCCGGCATTCCAAAGTGCGAACGCAAGGCCGCCGGTGCCCCGATCCTGATCGGTAAAATAAAGACTATCGTTATTATTGCCACGATCCGGGAATCGATCGAAATAGTAGATACAATTGTCGTCTAACCGGCCGTTTACGGTGAATCCGCCTGCATGATTGTAAACCACATCGAAGACGACCGCGATGCCATGGACGTGGCACAGATCCACCAGCACCTTCAATTGGGCCGGTCCGGATCGGATGTCATCGATCCGAAGCGGTGCCAGTCGCCTGGCGGCCAGCAAGTCATTGATCGTTGCCAGATAGGCGGGCAAATCGGCGGCGGCGGCGACATAGGGAAAGTCCGGCGCGAAGAGGTCCGCCCCGCCGTAGCCCATATTCGGATTTGCCTCCTGCTCGTCGATCGGAAGCGGTTGCAGGACGTTTGCGCCTAATGCAGCGAGATACGGGATCTTGCTGACAACATCCAGAAAGTTCGAGGCAACGCCAGTCTTTCGGATCGCGTAGGTTCCAATATATAATTGATAAATCGTCATGTCGGAAAAGTCGGGGGTGTGAAAGCCGGCATCATGCCAAGGGAATGTGTCGGACGCCAGCAAGATGGCGTGGCTGTCCGGAAACCCGTTCGGTGCAAGTTCACGTGCGTATGGGTCACGCTTATACCCGCTGGATCCCGCACCAACGACCCAGAAGCGATACTGGTCCCCATCCCGCGCGCCCGCCTGGAAGCCCGTCCAGTAGCCGGAACCATTCTTGCTCAGAAGGCGGTCGTCGGTTTGTTTATCATAGACTTTCCCGCCGAAGCTGCCGTTCAGATAGACTGAAGTTGCACGCGGTGCCCATACCCGGAACGAAGCGCCATCCGGCAGAATTTTCGTGCCGGTCGGTGTCACGGTGGAGATGTGCTCTTGTGAAAGCATCTGTCCTCCTGCGAGGTGCCGAGATCGAGGCAATCATGCTGCCATGCCGTTCAGCCTGAGCTGCCTCTTCGATTATAAGGAATGTAGTAAAGCAGCCGGCATCGTCAATCCCCATAAGAGTCCTATAAAATTCGCCCCAAAGGCGAGAACGTTCCGCCGCCCGAATCCGCGCGATCAGGCCTAAGAAGCGACGCTACCCTTGCGCGGCGTCTTCGGATTGAAGCGGGCCGCGACGCCAGCCGCCTCCACCGCCTGACGCGCCCACGACTGAAACGTTTCCGCATCGTCCAGCAGATCGGGCGGGCAGCGCCAGTAAGATGTGAGCGTGTGCGTTCCGTTCTTGGTATCGTAGCTGAACGGCGCCTCGCCGGCCGCCTCATACGCCGGGCGGTTGGCGTCGCCGACCTTGAGGAACAGTTCGTCCCGCGCGATCAGGCCAAACATCATCCCACTGTGGAACAGTCCGACGCCGCCAAACATCCGGCGCGCCGAAACCGGGCCGAGCGGGGCAAGCAACTCCAGCACATAAGACGTGAGTTTGTCAGGGACACGCACCACTCACACGCTACACTAAACGGGCGACGGCGGCACAGGAATTCCGGCCACCCTGAACCAACACAAGCACGACCGAGCCATGGGTGCTTCACCCTCACCCGATTGCCGGGGAGCGCTCCCGTCATTCACATTTTGGCCGATGCGATCTGTCCCTATCCGGCATGGCCGGTCCTGTGGATGCAACCGGCCATGACGAACCGGGCAAGGTCGGGTCGCCTAAAATGAGAACAACTGATCTGTGCCGGTCACCCGGGACTTCCGGTTTTGAAACCAGTAAGTCTGGGGTGCCCGGTCAAAGGTCTTCGGGCCAGGTTCGGCCGATCAGGTGGTTCGCGGATTGGTCAACAGGGGCCGGATCGGCCGTTGGAGCATGTCACGGTTGATCCGGGCGGCACGACAATAGTCGTGTTTTTCGGCGCCGGCGGATTTTCATGGAAGCTGAGACACCCGCCGAGACCAAGCGGGATCATGACGACCAGTAGCAATTTCCTCATGGGACGGGTCCTTTCAAGACAACACTGCGTTGAAGTGGTTGTTCTGATCGGCGCCAGGAATAATACGAGGTCTCACATGGCCGTGCGCAGGACCGCAAAGTGATATAAGTTACTGAAATTCCGGCGCTCGTTTCTGTTCGTTCAACGGTCGCAGGATTTCCGGTGCCGGCAGGCCATGCAGCACATCGCCCGACTCACTTCGCAAATTCGTGGTTTGCGATGCGGACGGCAGTGCGGCGCGACAGCCGGCGGCGTTGTCCGCGCTCGGCAGCGTCGCGAATGTCTGTCCGCTCAGGCCCGCCGTGACGCTCGGGCGCCCCGCGAGATCGAGCGACGTCGGCAACGAGGGTCCACTGGCGGCCCCGGACAGGCAGTCGCCCGGCGGCGCCGCGCCGGCTGCCAGGAACAGCAATGAGAGCAAGGCCGGTATTTTCCAGATCATCGGAGCCTCTCAGGTATGATCGCGTGCGGAGGGCGCCAGGGGGCGCGCCAGGGGGGAGGCCAGGGGCGAGGCCAGGGGGGACGCCAGACTTGCCAGCAATGCCGGAATGAACAGCAGGCTTGCCAGCAACGTACACCCCAGGCTGATCAGCAGTAGTTTGCCCATGCTCGCCGTTCCCGGATGAGCCGACAAGGCAAGCGATCCAAAGGCCGTGCCGGTGGTTAACGCCGAGAACAGGATAGCCCGAGCGGTGGCGCTGCCCAGGGGATGGGTCTGTCCGGCGCGCCAGTTCAGCACGAAATAGATGTTGAAGGACACGCCGACGCCAAGCAGCAGCGGTAACGCTATGATATTGGCGAAATTAAGCGGCAACGGCAGCAACACGACGATCAGCAGC
>JAYUEJ010000394.1:0-1705 GCA_043739265.1 Rhodopila sp.
TGGCCCCGCAGATAACCCCGGGCATCGGCCTGAATCGTCAATGTGCCGATGGACACGAACGGGGCGTCGGTGATTTGCCAATCAGGCGGATTGGCAAACAGCACGCCATCGGCGGTGACCTCTGTCACGCGGCCCGGGCGCACATGCAGGTGCGTAATCGTTACCGGCCGGCCCACCGCGCTGGACGCTCGTGACTGAACGATCGGGATAAACCAATCCCAGTTCCAAAATGCCACCAAAAGTCAAATCAACCCGACCGGGGTGCCGATCCACGCCAGACGCCGCTGTATGGAGGACATGGCCATAACCGTGGAACGGTGTTTCGTCGCTCCGGGTTTCCATCACTTCCGCGCGTTACGCCTTGCACGATCGCCTCACCCCTGCCGCGGTTGGTCTAGTGGCGAACGATCCCCGTGCCGGCGGCTCTTTCCCGCCAGAACCGGCGCAAGCCCAAAACGCAAACCGGCAGCACCTGTTCGGCATCCTGCATCAGTCCGTCCAGCGTATCGTCCGACAGGGCCTGGCCGCCACGTTGATCTTCCGGCAGCGTCATGCCGGCCAGGCTGGCGATCGGGATCATCAGCATCGATGCGTCCTCATCCGCCAATGCCGGTTGCCAGGCTTTCGCCCGCAGGGTCACGGCCTGCATGAAGCCGGCGGTCCAATCCTCGGCGACGGTTGTCCCGGCCTCATCCTGCCAGAGGATCGCGGTGTAACTAAGCGGGTTGGCGTCGAGGCCCTCTTCGATGGCGGCATACCGATCGAAGAGAGCTTGCTCCACGGCCTCCTGCTCTTCGTCGTCGGTATATTCCGGTTCTTCGTTGTCCCAGACCTCGGCCAGCCATTCTTCGCGTGGCACGATTTCGGGCCCGGCGATGAGGCCGGCGAGGAAGCCGTCCAGTTCGGACAGGTCCATGCACCCCTGGGGGGCGCTGTCGGAGTTCAGGAAATGTGCGAGTTCGTCGAGAGACACCAGGACACCATCCGCTGCTGTAGGGTTTAATTATAGAACGTTGGTTCATGTCGGTGAAACGGTCCATCGCATGATAAAGCAAGTGGTCTTTCCCAATTCCGCCTCGTTCCTGCTAAAATCACGCAACCGTCATCCGGAGACCCGCCGTGCCCACGATCCGAACCGTCTGCGCGCATGATTGCCCCGACATGTGTTCCTTGCTCGCTAAGGTCGAGGATGGGCGGATCGTGCGCATCCAGGGCGACCCGGAGCATCCGTTCACCGCCGGATTCGCGTGCGGCAAGGTCAACCGCGACATGGACCTGGTGTATTCGCCGGAGCGTCTGACGACTCCGCTGCGGCGGGTTGGGCCGAAGGGCAGCGGTGCGTTCGTGCCGATAAGCTGGGCAGAGGCGTTGGACGAAATTGTCGCGCGATGGACCGGCATCATCGCTGAATCGGGTCCGGTGGCGATCCTGGGTTATGCCTACAGCGCTCATCAGGGCCTAATGAATCGCGGTCTGACCAATGGCTTGTTCCATGCGTTGGGCACCAGCCGGCTGCTGGGCGGCACGGTCTGCGATTCGTGCGCCGATGCCGCCTGGGAAGCGACCGTTGGGCCGATCGGGGGGGCTGATCCGGAGTCGGTGGTCTCGTCCGATCTCGTGATCTCCTGGGGGTCGGACCTGCATGCGACGAATGTGCATCTGTGGGCGAAGATCGAGCAGGTTCGTAAACGGGGCGTTCCGCTGG
>JAYUEJ010000395.1:0-1702 GCA_043739265.1 Rhodopila sp.
GATCAATTGACCTATCACGACGTGCTGTCGCGTGACCTGACCTTCATGGATGCCTCGGCCATCAGCCTGGCGCGGGAAAACCACGTCCCGATTGTGATCTTTAACATCCGCGCGCCCGGCGCTTTTGCCGCCGTCATGCGTGGCGAAGGACTTTTCACCACCATTGTGGAGCCGCGCGCCGCGGCGTGATTTGACGGAGAGCGTCTATGGAAACCGATCTGCCGAGCATCAAAACCGACCTGACCCGCCGCATGGATGGCGCCATCGAAACCCTGCGCCGGGAATATAGCGGCCTGCGATCGGGCCGCGCGAGCCCTGCCCTGCTCGATCCGGTCCGGGTCGAAGCCTATGGATCAGAGGTGCCGCTGTCCCAGGTTGGCACTGTCGGAGTGCCCGAAGCGCGCCTGCTCACGGTCCAGGTCTGGGACCGCAGCCTGGTGACCGCCACGGTGAAAGCCATCCGCGATTGCGGCCTTGGCCTCAACCCGCAACCCGATGGCCAATTGATCCGGGTTCCCATCCCACAATTGACCGGCGAACGTCGCATCGAGCTTGCCAAAGCCGCAAACCGTTACGCCGAAGGCGCCAAAATTGCCGTGCGTGGCGTGCGCCGCGACGGCATGGAGCAAATCAAAGCGCTGGAAAAGAAAAGCATCATCAGCCAGGACGATGAAAAGCGCTGGTCCGAAGATGTCCAAAAATTGACCGACAGCTTCATCAAAAAACTCGATGACATGCTTGCGGACAAAGACAGGGAAATCAAAACCGTTTAGGGTCGGCCAATGACACAAAGCGGCGCAACCCAACCCGTCCGAGATAGCCACACCGCCACCGCCGGCACCGCGCCGCCGCCAATCCATGTCGCCATCATTATGGACGGCAACGGACGCTGGGCAACCCAGCGCGGGCTGCCCCGCGTCGCCGGCCATCGCGCCGGGGTGGAAGCCGTTCGCCAGGCCGTCCGTAGCGCCGGTGAAATAGGGCTGCAATGGCTGACGCTCTATGCCTTCAGCAGCGAAAACTGGCGCCGGCCATTGTCGGAAATCATCGACCTCACCGGGTTGCTGCGACACTTCCTGCGGATGGAAATCGCCGACCTGCACTCCAAGAACGTGCGCCTCCACTTCATCGGCGATCGCACCAAATTCGATCCCGGCATCCAATCCGATATCGCCCAGGCTGAAAAAACCACCAATAACAACGCCGGCCTTAACCTGGTTATCGCACTGTCCTACGGCGGCCGCGCCGAAATCGTCGCCGCCGCGCGCAAAACCACCGACGACATCATCGCCGGACGCCTCGCCATCGACGCCCTCGACGAAGCTAGCTTCGCCGAACGCCTGTCGACCGCCGAAATCCCCGACCCCGACCTCATTATCCGTACCTCCGGCGAAAAACGCCTGTCCAACTTCCTGCTCTGGCAAGGCGCCTACGCCGAACTGCTGTTCGTCGACACACTCTGGCCCGATTTCGGCCCCACCGAATTCACCGCCGCGTTAGCCGAATTCGCCCGTCGCAACCGGCGGTTCGGGGCGCGGCCGGGGTGAGGACGGTAGGAAGCAGGGCGAGGGGCGCTGCCCTCTCGACCCCCGCCGGGGTAGGACCCCGGACCCCTATCCCAAGAAAGCACGGGGTTAAGAGCGAGGGCGGCTTAGGTGCTGTTCAAACAACCGTGTTGCCCCCCTCGCTCTTAACCCCTTCG
>JAYUEJ010000396.1:0-1702 GCA_043739265.1 Rhodopila sp.
TTCGGGATGGCCCGGATCGTTCACAATAAGCCGGCCGCCGTGCGCATATGTCTGACTCCAGCGACCCTAATCGGTGATTTGCTTATCCGTCAACCGCGCGCGAATTTCGGCACCCGAAAGATGGCGAAACCCCTCGGCCAGGGCGGGTAAGGTGTCTCGGCGGGCAGTGTCTGACCAGTGTCGAGGTTCGTCGGGTCCATCTCCGTAAGATGGCCTTTTCAAGCCCGGTGGCCAGAGTTTTGGCCGGTGTTGATCGCGGGTGTTCGCGCCGCCGCGTCGTGGTTGTTATTGCGTGGGCGGCCGTGGCCGGCGGTCCTGGCGACGAACCCTGCATGAAAGGCGGATTTTTACCAATCGAAACACCAAACTAACCGAGGGCACTCGGGTAGCGATCGCCAGGCGGATTTTCCTCCTGTGTCATGGCCAGGCCTCGCCATGACACAGGAGGAAAGAGCACGGCCGCGTCGCTGATTTAACGCCCATGGGGAAGCGGCCCGTCATGACGATGGGGGGGCAATGCGCGCCCTGACCGGCCGAATAGTTCCGCCCTTAAAACCCTATCCCGCCGCGACCAATTCCGCGATCGCCGTCCCCACATCGGCCGTGCCAGCCTGACCGCCCATATCGCGGGTCTTCGGGCCACTTTCGCGCAGCAGAGTCTCGATCGCATCGACAATCGCTTTGCCGGCGTCGGCTTCCCCCAGATGCTCCAGCATCAATGCGGCCGACCAGCCCTCGCCCATCGGGTTGCAGATGAATTTCCCCGCGATATCGGGCGCGGAGCCATGCACCGGTTCGAACATCGAGGGGAACACCCGCTCCGGGTTGATGTTGGCACTGGCGGCGATGCCGATGGACCCAGCCACCGCCGGTCCCAGATCCGAAAGGATGTCGCCGAACAGGTTGGAACCGACAACGACATCGAACCAATCCGGGTGCTGCACGAAGTGCGCGCACAGAATATCGATGTGGTATTGGTCGGTGCGGATGTCCGGATACTGCGCGGCCATCTCGGCGAAGCGTTCGTCCCAGTATGGCATGGTGTGGATGATGCCGTTCGACTTGGTGGCGGACGTGACGTGTTTCTTCGGCCGGGTCATTGCCAGTTCGAAGGCGTATTTGATGATGCGGTCGGTGCCGTGGCGGGTGAACACGCTCTGCTGGGTGACGAATTCGCGGTCGGTGCCGGGGAACATGCGGCCGCCGACTGACGAATATTCACCCTCGGTGTTTTCGCGGACGACGTAGAAGTCGATATCGGCCTCGGTGCGGCCGGCCAACGGCGTGCGCACGCCAGGGAGCAGCTTGCACGGGCGGACATTGGCGTATTGGTCGAAGCCGCGGCGGATCGGAATCAGCAGGCCCCAGAGTGAGACATGATCCGGCACGCCGGGCCAGCCGACGGCACCAAGCAGGATGGAATCGGATTTCGCGAGTTGGTCGAGCCCGTCGTCCGGCATCATCTTGCCGGTGTCCTTGTAGGTCTCACACGACCAGTCGTAGTGCGTCAGATTGAGGTCGAAGCCGAAGCGGCGCGCGGCTGCGTCCAGGACTTTCAGCGATTCCGGCACGGTTTCCTTGCCGATCCCGTCGCCGGGGAGAACCGCGATGGTGTGGGTGCGCGTCATGGGCGGATGTCCTCGGGTCAGCGTTGGAATCAGGAATAACGGACCTGCCGGGTTCCCACAACTCATCCGGCGGC
>JAYUEJ010000397.1:0-5247 GCA_043739265.1 Rhodopila sp.
TGGGGACGGCGGTTGCGGATTGCGTTGAACGGCACCGATCCCCGCACCGGACGCCGCTTCATCTGGCACATGTTCCAGGCTCGGCCTGGCGGCGGCGGATCGGCGGCCGGCGACGGGTATTCGACGATCGGAGAATGGCATTCCGCCGGCGGCATCAAGTTCGGCAGTATCGAAGTGGCGGAAACGCGCTTCCCGCTGGTGTTCGAGACGCATGAATACCGGCCCGGATCGGCCGGCGAGGGACGCTATCGCGGCGGCTACGGAGGCGACATGCGCCTGCGCGTGGAAGCCGAGGGCGTCACCAACGCCAATACGGCCGGTGAAGGCGTCGTGCATGGCGCCCGCGGCATCGGCGGCGGCCGGGATGGTGCGCCGCACGACTACACGCTGCTGGCGCCCGGCGCGGCCCCGAGGAAGCTGAAAAGCAAGGAGATCAACGTCCCCGTGCCATCGGGCAGCGTGATCCATGTGCTGTCCGGCGGCGGCGGCGGTTGGGGCGACCCGGGCTTGCGTGACAAGGCGGCACGCGAGGCCGACGACGCGCAGGGCCTGACGTGACCGAACCCGTCCTGACCCTGACCGACGAGCCGACCGATGCCGATGAGGCCGTGATCCAAACCGGCCTTGCCGACTACAATGAACTGAAAGCCGGCTATCGCGACTGGCGCCCTCTGGCGGCTTTGCTGCGCGATCCCGACACCGGCGAAACCCTGGGCGGCATGATCGGGCGAACCTCGTACGGCCTGCTGTTCATCGATCTGGTGTATCTGCCGGAAACCCTGCGCGGCCAGGACATCGGCAGCCGCCTGCTGCTGTCGATGGAACAGGAAGGCGCGCGGCGCGGCTGCAAGTCGGCGTTCCTGTTAACCATCACCTACCAGGCGCCCGGCTTTTACGCACGCCACGGCTGGACCGAATTCGGCCGCATCGCCTGCGACCCACCCGGTTCGGCGCGTGTTTTCATGAGTAAAAACCTGCTCCAACCAGAAGGATGACAACGATGCGACCATCAATCGAGCGCTCGGAGAAACTAATCCTCTGCACCACCGGCAGCAAATTCACCTTCACCGCATGAGCTATACGATCGGTATCGACGTCGGCGGCACCTTCACCGACATCGTCGTCGCCGTTGCCGGCGGCGAAACCATCATCGCCAAGGCGGCCACCACGCCAGCGGATCAATCCGATGGTGTACTGGACGGAATAGAACTGGCCGCCGAACGGCTGGGCCTGACCTCGGCCGCCCTGCTGCTCGCCACCTCCCGCATCGTGCATGGCACCACCGTGGCGACCAACGCGCTGCTGGAGGGCAAGGCCGCCCGCGTCGGCATGCTGACGACCCAAGGCCATCGCGACGTCATCGAAATGCGCGAGGGCCTGAAGCCCGATCGCTACAATCTCCGCATGACGCCACCCGTCCCGCTGGTGCCGCGCCGGCTGCGGCTGCCGGTAACCGAACGCATCCGCGCCGACGGGTCGGTGGAAATCGCACTGGACCCGGCCTCGCTGAATACCGCGATCGATCGCCTGCGCGACGCGGACATCCAGGCCGTGGCGATCTGCTTCCTGCACGCCTGGCGCAATCCGGTGCATGAGCAACACGCCGCCGAGGCGGTTCGCGCGCGACTCCCCGGCACCTATGTCACCACGTCGTTTGACGTGCTGCCGCAGATAAAGGAGTTCGAGCGATTCTCCACCACCGTCGCCAACGCGGCGGTCGGGCCGGTGATCCAGAACTATCTCGGACGCCTCCAGTCTCGGCTGCATGACGCGGGATACGCCGGCGAACTGCTGGTCATCCTGTCGCATGGCGGCGTCGCCTCGGTCGCGGAGGCCACCCGCCTCGCCGCCGGTACCGCCCTGTCGGGTCCGGCCGGAGGCGTCGCCGCCGCGGTCGCGCTGGCCCGTGCCGGACTGGTGCAAGAAGGACTGGCGCCGAACATCATCGGTTTCGACATGGGCGGCACCTCCACCGACATCTCCGTCGTCAGAGACGGGCAACCCACACTGTCCGGTGACAAAACCGTCGCCGGTGCGCGCATTGCTTTGCCGAGCCTGGACATCGTCACGCTGGGCGCCGGCGGCGGGTCGATCGGGAAGCTGGATCGATCCGGCCTGTTGGCCGTCGGGCCGGAGAGTGCGGGCGCCGTTCCCGGACCGGCCTGCTACGGCCAGGACGGCACCGGCGCGACCGTCACCGATGCCAACCTGGTGCTGGGCTACCTCGATCCGGCTAATTTCCTTGGGGGCCGGCGCCATCTGGACCGGGAGGCCGCAACCGCCGTGGTGGCGGCATTGGCCGCCGGCCTGGGTATCGGCACCGAGGCGGCCGCCGCCGGCATCTACCGCGTGGTCAACAGCCACATGGCCGACGGCGTGCGGGTCGCGACGGTCCGCCGCGGCGTCGATCCACGTGGCTACACTTTGCTGGCATTCGGCGGCGCGGCCGGCCTGCACGTCACCGCCGTGGCCGCCGAACTGGGGATCGGCCGGGTTGCGGTGCCGGTGGCCGCGTCGGTCCTGTCGGCCTGGGGAATGTTGAACACCGACCTGCGTGTCGAACTCAGCCGCAGCCAGGGCCAATCCGGCGCCATCGACACCAATGGTCTGCAAGCCGCCTTCGCCGCCATGCAAATCGAAGGTCGCGCCAGACTGGCCTGGTTCGACGGAGACATCACGCTGCACCGCTCCGCCGACATGCGGTACGGGGAGCAGGTGTTCGAAATTCCGGTGGCACTGGATGACCTCGACTGGGACTCCCCTGCCCTTGCGGCCGTCCTCGCCGAGCGATTTCACGCCGCGCACGAACGCCTCTACACCTACGCGTTAAGGGACCAGGAGGTCGTGCTGGTGAACGCTCGTCTGTCGGTGACCGGGCGATTGCCCCAGGTGGAAGGCGCGGCCCCGCGGCCAGCGGTGGCGCCGGCCGACCCAAAAATGAACCGGCGGATTTATCTGGGGGGCTGGGTTCAGGTGCCGGTGTTCGACTTCCTGGCACTGGCGGCGGATCAAAGCGTGGCCGGACCGGCGCTGATCGAATCCGACACCACCACCGTCCTGCTGCGGCCGGGGGACTCGGCCCGGTTCGACCAACGCGGCTGGCTGGACGTCACGGTTGACGCACGGTTCGCTCCGTCGTAACCGATTATCCAGGAGAACCAAGCGATGCAGGGCGATACGACACTGAATGTTTTCTGGCAGCCTGGCTGAACAAGCTGCCTGAAACTTAAAGAGTTTCTCTCGGTCCGTGCGATCGAGTTCAAATCTATCAATGTTCTGACCGATACCGACGGCCTGGGCGAACTGCGTCGTCTCGGTGCCCGCTCGGTCCCCGTGCTGTCGCGCGGCGACGACTGGATCTTCGCGCAGAATATCGGCCACGTCGTGAAATTCCTCGGCTTGAATGAGGCGACCGGGCCTGTCCTGTCGCCTGTGCAGTTGATGGAGCGGCTGGAGCTGTTCGTGCGGACCGCCATGCGGATCGTGCCGCAAATGCCGGACGCAATGCTGTCCACCGAAGTCCCCAACCGCCCCCGCAGCTACCTGTCGCTCGGGCATCACCTGTTCCGTATTCCCGAGGGCATGCTGGAGGTCGCGGCGGGTGCGACGCTGGACAATGACATGCTGACCGGTGGCCCGTCCGAGGACCAGCGTACCAGTGCCGACCTGGGAGTCTATGGCCAGCACGTTTTGACCGCGTTGCAGGGTTGGTGGGATCCGAAGACCGACAAGACCGGCCGGGAAATCGTGCAGACATATTATGGCCCGCAGCTTCTGCATGAACTGATGGAACGCACGACCTGGCATTGCGGCCAGCATGTGCGCCAATGGTTCATGCTGCTGGACATGGCCGGAGTTACGCCCGCCGTGACCCTGGACGACGCCGCGTTCGCCGGCCTGCCGATGCCGTCCAGCGTGTGGGACGGTTAGGCTCGCAGCAACGCCGTCAGAGCGGGCTGAGAAGGATGTGGCGTCCGAGCCGACAGCTGTCCGTCATGGTTGGCCATGACGGGAACAGCGGATGCCGTTCTCCGCCAGCCTGATTTCGGGTTTTTATCAGGCGACCTCCATCGCCAGCTTCGGCGGCGACTTCAGCGTCTGCAAAATCACGCAATACCGTTCGGTCGTCTGGATCATGCGTTCCAGCTTCGCCCGATCCGCGTCGCAATCGACCTCAAATTTCACTGTAATTTCGGTCAACCCAACCGGAATTGCCCGATCCACACCCAGTGTCCCGCGTGCGTCCCAGATCCCCTCGGCGATCACCTTGCCGCCGTGGATGGTAACCCCCATCGCGGTCGCCACGGCGCGCAAGGTGACTCCCGCGCAGCCGACCAGCGCCTCCAGCAGCATGTCGGCGGAGCACGCAAGCGCCCCGGACCCGCCGCCAGCTTTGTGCAGGCCGGCGGTGACCGTGCCGTGCCAGGAATCGACCACGATGGCGATGTCGTTGGGGTCCAGACTGCCGACGGCGCGGGCGGGAACTCGGGCGGCGGCGGGGTTGTCGCGGTAGAGTTGCTTCAGCGGTGCCTGGGTGGCGCGAAGTTCGTCGGCGTTCATGGTTGCATCCTTATTGAGCGGGCGGCACGTCAAGGCGGCAGACGATGCCTTGCAGGTCGGGCGAAGGCGCCGGATAGCGCTGCATCACCAGTGGATCGTGTCCCGGAACGATCAACTCCGGCGACGCGGCGTGGGCGCGCAAAGTATCGAACGCATCCAGCATCTCGCCGATATGCAGGGCTGTGGTAAAGGGCCGGTAGGTTTCCATGTTCTCATAGAAATGCGTGACGTCGGAGGCCAGGACAACCACCCCGCGCCTGGTGTTGACCTTGACGAATTGCAGCCCGGCCGAGTGGCCGCCAGTCGGAACGACACTAATGCCTGGAAGTATATCAGCCGGGCCGTTATGATACGCCACCCGGCCGTCGAAGTTCAGCCGCACGATACCGCACACGTCGTCGGGCTCAAAACTGCGGGCCAGTTGGCGGTGACGCATATAGCGGCCGGTTGCATAGTGCATTTCCGGTTCTTGCAAGTGAAACCGCGCTTTCGGAAATTTATGGAAATTGCCGACGTGGTCATAGTGCATGTGGGTCAGGATCACATCTTCCACGGACGCCGGATCGACGCCGAGCAGCGCAAGAGAATCGATCGGACAGCGTTCCAGCGTGCGGCCGCGCTTGCCGCCGCTTTCGGCGGTGAAGCCGATATCGATCACCACGGCGCGGTCTTCGTTGCGGGCGAGCC
>JAYUEJ010000398.1:0-15766 GCA_043739265.1 Rhodopila sp.
CGGCGCGTCAACTGTTCGTTAACACTTGGCCCTTAAAACAGAAAAGCCGGCGGGATAATCCGCCGGCTAATCAGAGGAGGTTTGGGATGTTACTGCATCTCATCTTCCTACCGCTTATACTCGTGATCATCGACGTAAAAGTCAAGATCATCCGGAAGAAAATTATCCGGAAAAAGCGGTAGGGTCCAAGGGCCGGTTCGTTCGCGGGCCGGTCCGCCCCTGATTGCACCCGACCGGTTTTCTGCCTATCGAATCAGGACCACCATGCCTTAAATCGCTACGCGACCCCCTCGGGCCGCATGCCCTTGGGCAACGTCGCCAGGGACTCCGTCGTATCGAAATCGCGCAGCACCGCGTCGTCCGCCATTTCCACCTCGCACACGAATTCGGGGTATTTTCCAACCAGGAATCGCGCACCGGAATCGCCGGTGATCTGCAGGATTTCCGGGAAAAACCGGCGGTCCCACAACATCGGGTTGCCTTGCTTGCCGCGGAACGTCGGCAGCACGATCAGCCGCCCCTCGTCCTGGTCGTACATCGACATCAACCGGTCGATCATCCGCCCGGTGACCAGCGGCATGTCCCCCAGGCACACCACCGCGGCGGCACAGTCCGGCGGCACCGCCGCGATCCCGGCTTTCAGGCTGGCCGATAACCCGTCGGCGTAGTCCGGCGCATGCACATACCGCACGGGCCGGCCGCCCAGCGCATGCTCGACCTGGTCGGCCTGATGCCCCGTCACGATCAGAATGGGCCGAGCATTCGACGACAGAACGTTATCGATGACGCGGGCGATCATCGCCTTGCCGGCCTTGTCGGACACCAGCAGCTTGTTGTGCGGAGCCATCCGCCGGGACCGCCCAGCCCCCAGGATCACCGCCGCGATGACCGGGGCGCTGCGCGGCGCGGCGCCGGACCGCGGCGTGGCCGGGGCTTTTTCGCGCGGCATCGGTCGGGTTTCCATCTCCTTCAGCAGCCCGCCGACTCCCATCCGCATCATGTCGCGCGGGGTCACGGTCAGGCCGGCGAACAGGCGGATCAGCACGAAATCGATGCCGTTCAGGCTGGGGCTGCGCGCGCAACCCGGCAACACCAACGCGGGCTTATCGCCGATGCGGCCGAGGCAGATCAGGTTGCCCGGATCGACCGGCATGCCGAAATGCAGGATCTCTCCCCCGGCGCGCACGATCCCGGCTGGCCCGACATCGCGCCGGTCCACGACGGCGGAGGCTCCGATCACCAGCAGCAGGTCGGCCCCCGATGCGACAAGGCTGTCCAGTGAGCGGCCCACCGCGTCTTCATGATGCGGGCAACGGATCGGTGGCAGCAGGCTGCCGGTCAACGCGGTGATGCGGGCGTCGGTGATGGCGATCGTCTTTTCGGTGACGCTGTCTTTCAGGCCGGGCAACTCGGTGATCACAAGCCCGACCTTGAGGTGCCGAAACGGATGCAAGGCCAGCGGGCTGGTACCTTGCCGGGCAACGGCCTCGGCCACGGACAGGACGTTGCCGGAGACGGAAAAGGGAATGATCTTGATCGTCGCGACCAGGTCCTTGGGTGCCACAACCGCATAATCCGGCAGCGTGCCGATGGTCAGCGCTTCGTCGATCATGTTCAGCCGGTCGATCCGGGCGGTGTCGATCCGCAACAGCCCATGCACCTCGGCCACCAAATTCACCCGCCCCGTTGCCGCTCGGGATCGCGCGATAAGCGGTGAAACAAGCGGTGTCGCCAACCGGTCGGCGGCGATGTCTTCCGGCACGTCGCCGGGTTCCAGCCGGGCGCAGATCACCTCCAGCTTGCCCGCCGCGCGCAGGGCCTCGATCGCGGAATCGTCCAGCAAGGAGCCTTTGCGGATCATCCGCTCGCCGACCTTCTGGCTGTGCGCCATAATGGCGCCCTTGGCCTCCTGCAGCGGGGCCGCGCCAAATTTCATGGAGCGGACTTCGGCGCCAGGGGGGCGTTGCGGCGGACGGCGACGATCTCGGCGATGATGGACAGGGCGATTTCCGGCGCCGTCACGGCCTCGATATTCAGCCCCACCGGACCGCGGATGCGCGACAGCGCGCTGTCCGGGTGACCCAGGTCGCGAAGCCGTTGCAGCCTGGCGGCGTGGGTGCGCCGGGACCCCAGGGCGCCAATGTAGAACGCCCGGGATTTCAGCGCCCGGTCCAGGGCCGGATCGTCGAGCTTGGGGTCGTGGGTCAGGGTCACGACGGCGGTGCGGCTGTCGGGGGCGAATGTGTCCAGCGCTTCATCCGGCCACGCGTTCGAAATCATCGTGTCGGGAAACCGCTCGTCGGATGCAAACGACCGGCGCGGATCGACCACGGTGACCGAGAAGCCACAGGGGACGGCGAACGGCACCAGCGCCTGCGCGATATGCACGGCGCCGACGACGATCAGGCGCAAAGGCGGGTTGTAGGCATGCAGGAACCAGTCCGTTCCGCCCAGGTTGACCGTGCCGCTTTCGTCACGATCCAGGGCGCGGGTCGCAGCCTCGTTCAGGTCCGCTTTGGCCGCCGGATCTGGCAGCAGGCATTGTTCGCCGGACGGCAGCCGCGTGGCCAGAACGACGGGACGTTTGTCTCGTTTCGCCTGTTCCAGCGCGGCGAGAATTTCTGGTGTCATGGACGTTGATCCTGCGACGGGGGAGGACATGATAGCGCCGTCGGCGGGAAAGGGTAGGGCATGGCCCGGGGTTTGCCCACTGCGTTCGTCAACGGCCGCAAACTGGCAGGCGTGCATCGGATCGTGATCTCACCGATCGAAGACCATCCGGTTGTCCAGGTCGATAAATCTGACGGAACGAACCGTCAGTTTTATCGACCAACCATTGATTTGGTGGGCCGATTCCCCCAACGCTTAGGAAGCAAGCGATCCAGCGCGGCCCGTTAGTGTTTCGTTAACCAAGCCGAGCGCAGAATGGCCTCATGGCTTCCCCGCGCTCATTCTGCATGGTTTACCGAACCTTCGACCGGATCGGCTACGATCCCACGAAGAGCGACGAAATACTGGCGAGGCACGGGTTCGACCTCGGGTTCATCGCCCGCATCCTTCCCGGCTTTTTCATCGAACGGGAGGACACCAGGGGCTACGACGAAACACGGTACCAGGCCATCGGGGAATTGCTCGGTGAAATCTATGTCTTGGTATTTACTCGCCAAGGTCGCAGATGTCGGCTGATCACGGCCTGGGAGGCCGAACCCGAGGAAAGGGCACTGTGGTATGAACTCAGATGAAAAACACTTGGTTTGGATCGACATGAGAAACCCGCCACCGGGTCGCTTTGATCGTTCGCGCATGGGCAAAGGCAATGCTAACGCAACCGACCCATACCCGTTGATCACCGAGCAAGACCGCGAAGCCACGCGCCGCCTCGCCAAGAAAGAGAATTGGCCGCGTATGAAAGATCGCGTGAAACCCCTTCTCCAGCCCGGCGAATAGCCCCCACTATTCTCCAGCCGCCCCTCAACCCGCTCCTCATGCCGCCTAACCTTTAGCCGCGGGGGCACCGAACTTGCGGGCGACCTGGGCGGCGACCAGAAGAGCGCGGCAATGGCCAGATTCAGGGCGCCCGCGCGATGTCCAGGCCGGCCGCCGCGCGGTGCAGGCTAAACGAGCCTCCCGGAGTAACATTGCTCTATTCCGCCGCGACAGGAGCCATCGCGTCCGCCCAAAGTTCCGGTTTCAGTTCCTCTTGCCGGTTCGGGAAGAACAGCGCGCAGCCCAGCGTGACCAACGAAAACGCCGACAGCAGCATCGTCACCGCCGTCACGCTGCCGGTGCGCTCATAGAGAACGGAAACCACCGGTGCCGCCGCCGCCGCGCCCAGGAAGCCGACGAAGAAGCGCACCGAGTAGATGCGGGCGCGCAGGGCAGGGGATATATAGCGGGCGGCCATCGTCTCGTTCACCGTCACCTGCCCGAAGATCGAGGCCGCCACCGCGCCGGCCAGCGGCAGCACCAGCCAGCCTTGCGCGAAGGACAAGGCCAGCATAGCCGGCGCCAGCACCATGCTGACCGGCAGGAAAACCCGTTTCAGCGTGTTCCGGTCGATCATCCGCCCCACCGAGAACTGAGTCAGCGCCCCGCACAGCGTCACCAGGAACGCCGCCAGGCCGACCAGCGGCAGCAGCGTGGCGTTGCCGGCCAGCCGTTCCTGCATCAGCTTCGGCAGCAGGATGGTGTAGGCGTTGAACACCAGGCCGGACGATATCGCGATCAGCATCAGCACCAGAACGGCGCGGCGGACCAGATGCGGCGGTATCGGCGGGAACGGCCGAGCGTTGGTTCGGGCGCTGACCTGCGTTAGCGGCGTGCGCATCCAGACCAGTCCGGCCAAGGCACACAAGATGCCAGGTGCGATGAAAGCGGCGCGCCAGCCGATCTGATTGGCAAGGAACGCCGTGACAACCGGCGCCAACGCGACGCCGAGATTGCCGAACACGCCGTTCACCCCGATGGAACGGCCGGGTTTGTCGCCCGCGGCCTCCACCAGCATCGTCGTGCCGATCGGGTGGTAGATCGCGGCGAAGGCGCCGGCGCAGGCGAGCGCCACGGCCAGCATCGCCGGGGAATGGGCGAACCCCGCGCCGATCAGGCTGCATCCGGTGCCAAGAAAAAACGCCGTCATCAGCACTTTGCGGCCGAAGCGCTGCGCCAGCCAGCCCTGCGGCAGCGACAGCAGCCCGTAGAGCACGAACATGCCGGTGGCGAGTGCCAGGATCGGCGCATACGACTCGCCGAACAATCCGCCGGGGACAGCCATCGCCAGCACGGCGGTCGGCAGGATAAGCAGGCTGTAATGGGTGAAGGTGTGGGCGGTGTTGATGAACACGATCTGCCGGACGGCCGGGGACATGACGAACATTTCCTTAACTTTCAGCAGACCGCAGTCCATCGCCGTGACACTGTCCGGTTCAATTCCACCGCATGACGGCGGACCGTTTTGAACCGGAAAACGACGCTATCACGCAACCTCTGTCTCCGCCAGAAAGCTGGCGGCGCGGGACCGGATCGCATCGCGCCGTTCCGGCTCCATACGCTCCCAGGTTCGCAGCGGCATCGCCATCCGCACGTTGGACGCGAACCGGTCGGCATGCCGCGCGATAAAATCCCAATACAAAAAGTTGAACGGACAGGCGTTGGGTCCGGTCGCCTGCTTCACGTCGTAGGCGCAGGTGCGGCAATAGTCGCTCATGCGGTTGATGTAGGCGCCGGAGGCCGCATACGGTTTGGAGCCGACAATTCCGCCATCGGCGAACAGCGCCATGCCGCGGGTGTTGGGCATTTCAACCCACTGATAGGCGTCAGCATAGACGGCCAAATACCACGCATCGACCTCATCCGGGTGCAGGCCGGCCAAAAGGGCGAAGGTGCCGGTGACCATCAGGCGCTGGATGTGATGGGCGTAGGCGTCGCGCCGGGTTTGCTTAACCACCTGCTTAATGCAGGCCATCTTCGTCTTGCCGCTCCAGTAGAAGTCCGGCAGTGCGCGGGTCGCGTTCAGGGCGTTCAAAGACCCGTATTCCGGCATTTTCAGCCAGTAGATGCCGCGCACGTATTCGCGCCAGCCGATGATCTGGCGAATGAACCCCTCGGCCGCGTTCAGTGCGACCGTGCCGTTGCGGTAGGCGGCCTCGACCGCCTGGCAGACGGCGAGCGGATCGAGCAAACCGATATTCAGCGCCGGCGAGATCATTGCGTGAAACAAAAACGGCGCATCGACCCGCATCGCATCCTGCCAGTCGCCGAAGCCCGGCAACCGATTTGTGATGAAGTCCGCCAGCGCCGCTTCGGCATCCGTCGCGGTCACCGGAAAGCGGAAACCATCCAGTTCGCCGAAGCCGTTGGTGAAATGCCGGCGAACCAGTTCGATCACCTCTTGCGTCATCGCATCCGGGGCAAAGGCGGCCGGTTCGGGGGCTGATACCGCGGACGGCAGGCGCTTGCGGTTCTCGGCGTCGAAGTTCCAGCGGTCACCCTCGGGCTCGCCGGCTTGCGTCATCAGCAGGCCGGTGCGGCGGCGCATGTCGCGATAGAAGAACTCCATACGCAGGCCCTTGCGCCGGCTGGCCCACAGGCGAAAGTCGGCGATCGAGCTGACGAAACGTGTGTCGGAGCGGATTTCGAGGCCCTCGGTCCAATCCCGCATGCTGGCGACAACGCGGTATTCACCCGGCTCCGTCACCACCACCAGCCGCGGTTTCAGGGCGGCGACGGCGCGCCTGACTTCGCCACGCAGGGTCTGCGTGTTGGCCGGATCGTCGAGCCGCACATAGCGGACCCGCACCCCGCCCGCGGTCAATGCGGCGGCAAAATGCCGCATCGCCGACAGTACCAGCACGATTTTTTTAAGGTGGTGCGGGACGTAGGTGCATTCTTCCATCACCTCGGCCATCAGTACGACGTCGTGCCGCGGATCCAGATCGGACAGCGCGGATAGCGAACGGGATAACTGATCGCCCAATACAATCCGCAACGTCTCGACCGTCATGCCGCGTCCCCTCGGGTTACACGCCATGACATGGGTCTGTTTTGCCGGCCTGGAATATGGGCAGCTTCGGAAAGGCGCCAGTTTTGAAAACAGGAGGGCCAGTTTTGAAAACACAAGGGCCAGTTTTGAAAACACAAGGGGAGGACAAGACGCTCGGGGCATGCCAGACTGTCCGCCATCATGCGCCAACTCTTGCTTTTACGGCACGCCAAGTCGTCCTGGGACGACCCCGCGATGTCCGACCGGGACCGTCCGCTCAATCCACGCGGGCGCCGATCCGCCACTGCCATGCGGCTGGCGATGCGTGACCTCGGCCTTGCCCCCGACCTTGTCCTGGTCTCCACCGCCCGTCGCACGCTGGAAACGCTGGAGGCTCTGGAACCCTGGGACGACACGCCTTTGGTGGAGCCGATGGACAGCCTTTACCTCGCCAACCCGATGCAGTTGTCCGCGGCGCTGCACGGTGTGGCGGAAACCGTGCGCAGCGTGCTGCTGATCGGTCACAACCCCGGTCTGCACGATCTCGCGCTGACCCTCGCCGGCCCGCGTGCGATGGCGACCGGCGGCGAACATGAACGCACTTTGGCCGCCGGCTTCCCGACCGGTGCGCTGGCCGAATTCGTCGTCGCCGGATCATGGTGGGACCTGCGGGAGGGCGGCGGACGTTTGGTGCGGTTCCTGACGCCCCGTCACCTGGAGGGCGCCGGTTTATCCTGATGCAGTTGGAACTCGCCGCGGACGTTGAGACGGTCGCGAGCGTGTCACGCCTGAAAGCGTTTGCCGCGAGCCGGGACGGAAGGGCGCGCACCCATTCCACAAAAATCGTCTGGTACGACAGTCCCGAACACGCCTTGCTGCAAGACGGCCTGACCCTGGCGGAACAGCGCGGCGCATGGCGGCTGGAACGCATCGCCCCCGGCGTGCAAACGTGGCTTCCGGCGCAGCCCGTGCCGATCGTCACCGAGGAACCCGATCGGACGATTTTGCCTGCCCCGTTGGCGCCGCTGGCGGCTTTCGACGGGCGGCAGACGACCAGCGTGCATGTGTTCGGCGGCCATCCCGTCACCGTGACCGTCGCTAAAGGGGTTTTGCGCGCGGTGACGGCGGAGCAGCCGGTCGCACGCATCTGGCTGAGTGGTGACGCACAGGCGGTGCGCGAAGCGGCGGTGCTGGTCGCCGGTGCGCTGCCGGTCGCGGTGCCGCTGGCCTCGCTGGCGGCCGAGGGCATCGCCCTGGCAACCGGTCGCCCCGCGGCCCCGCGGCATGCCGGCGCCCCAATACTGCCGCATCAGGCGCTGCTACATCAGGCGCTGCTACATCAGCCGCTGGCGCATCAGGCCGGAGCAGCGCTTGCGACGGAGCCATTGGCACTGGCCGGCGCGTTGGCACATATCCTCGGGCACCTGATCGACGTTATTCTGGCGCAGGCACATATCGCCGTTCGGATGAACCAGGACGCGCCCGAGGCCATCCATCAGATGCGTGTGGCGGTTCGACGCGCTCGGTCGGCCCTGTCGATCTTCCGTCCGGCCGTGCAAGCGGGTGCATTGGACGATGTCGGTGCCAGCCTGAAGCAACTGGCTGATCTGCTGGGTCCCAACCGGGACTGGGATGTTTTCGTCGATGAAACCGCCCCCGGTATTCAGCAGGCCCTGCCGCACGACGAACGGCTGAATCGGTTGATAGCCGCGGCGGCGCGCCGGCGAACTGAGTGCCAAAAGATACTGACGGCCTACCTCGACAGTCCCGCGTTTCGGATGCTGGGGATCGAGTTGGCGTGTTTCGCGTCCGCCGATTTCTGGCACAAGCCCGCGCTGGCTGGTGAATCGGAGGACAACCAGCCGCCGCCGCTGTTGGAGTTCGCCGGACAGGTGCTGCAGCACCGCTGGAAAAAATTGCTGTCATCCGGCAAACGGATCGAGGAACTCGATATCCCCTCGCTGCATGGGGTGCGGCTGCGGGCGAAGCGCACCCGTTACGCGGCGGAGATTTTTGCCCCGCTGCATCAAGACGCCCGCTTGCATCACGGCGCCCGCTTGCATCACGGGAAGGCGGCCCATCGTTTCATTCGCCGATTGAGCGTGTTGCAACAGCGGCTGGGCGTGTTGAACGACGGTGCGGTGGCGACCCATCTGCTGGAGGAACTCGGCGGGGCGGGCGGACGGCACGCCTATGCCACCGGACTGGTGATCGGTTTCATGGCCGCGCGCGCTGCGAAGATGCGCCCCGGTATCGTCCGGGCTTTCGAAAAACTGCGCCGCCAACCGGTCTATTGGACCTGACGGGCCGCATCTGGCGTTGCCGTCGCGACTGTGAGGGAAGGCGGCATCGCCCCCAGTTCGCATTTCGTCCGTCCTGGCGTAGAAGCGTGCGACATAGCCGATTGGGAAGACACACATGAACCTGTATCGTTTGCTGCAAAAGCGCGCCGCCAATGGGCACCCCGTTCGGGTCGGCCTGATCGGCGCCGGCAAGTTCGGGTCCATGTTCCTGTCCCAGGTGCCGACCACGCCCGGCCTGGAAGTCGCCGCCATCGCCGACCTGTCGCCCGACCGAGCCAGGCAGGCCTGCCGCAACGTCGGCTGGACCGAGGAGCGTATCGCCGCCACCCGTTTCGTGGACGATGCGGCAGCGATGGTCGCCTTCCCAGAGGTCGAGGTCGTGGTGGAAGCCACCGGCCACGCCCCCGCCGGCATCGCCCACGCCCGTAAGGCAATCCGCGAAGGCAAGCACATCGTCATGGTGAACGTGGAGGCCGACGTCCTCGCCGGCCCGCTGCTGGCGCGCGAAGCCGAGGCGGCGGGCGTGGTTTACAGCATGGCCTACGGCGACCAGCCGGCGTTGATTTGCGAACTGGTCGATTGGGCACGGTCCTGCGGGTTTCCGGTCATCTCCGCCGGCAAGGGCACGAAATTCATGCCGGAATACCATGCCTCCACTCCCGAAACGGTTTGGGGATATTACGGTCTGACGGCCGAACAGGCTCGGGTTGGCGGCATGAACCCGCAGATGTTTAATTCGTTCCTTGACGGTACCAAGTCGGGGATCGAGATGGCGGCGGTGGCGAACGCCACAGGCCTGACGCCGGCGCCGGATGGTTTGGTTTTTCCGCCGGTCGGCAGCCATGAAATGGCCGAGATGCTGCGGCCGGGCAATGCCGGGACGTTGCACCATAGCGGGCAGGTCGAGGTGATCTCCAGCGTTCATCGCGACGGCAGTCCGGTGAAGAACGATCTGCGCTGGGGCGTCTTCGTGGTGTTCGAGGCACCGAACGAGTACGCCAAACGCTGCTTTCAGGAATACGGTGTGGTAACGGATTCGTCCGGCCGCGTTTCGGCGCTGTACCGGCCGTTCCACCTGATCGGGCTGGAACTGAATGTTTCCATATTGTCGGCGGCGTTGCGGGGCGAATCCACCGGCACGCCCACCGGGTTTCGCGGTGACGTGGTTTCGACCGCCAAGCGCGACCTGCGCGCGGGGGAGATGCTGGACGGTGAGGGTGGCGCCTGCGTGTGGGGCAAGCTGATGACCGCGGCCGATAGTCTGCGCCATGGCGGGCTGCCGATCGGCCTGGCCAACCGGGTGCCGCTGATCCGCGACGTGGCGGCGGGCCAGCCGGTGACGTGGCAAGACGTGCGGATCGATACCGAAGATGCGGCCTACAAGTATCGCCGGGCGATGGAAGCCGCGTTTCCCGCCTGACGCCCGCAACGATGCTGTCGTGAAACGGCAGCATCCCGAACCACGCAGCCGGCGCGGACTCCGAAATGAACGGAATGTCGCGTCCGGTGGCTCGGATATTGGGTTAGAAACGACTTACTTTCATGCCGAAAAACGCTGATTGGCGTTGGTTTTGCTTGTCTGAGCCCGTAATCTGGCCACCAGGCCGATACCGGTCCGGCCGAGGCCGTTTACATGCGCTTGCGGATCACGTTCTGGTCTATATCAGCCTTGATCAATGACGTGCCGCGTGATCGCCGTTTTTGCGGGGTGACAAGCGTGGTGTCCCGGGCATGGGGAGCGTGCAAATCGCGCCTTCGTTCATTCTTTCCGCATTTTCATCACGGAGGCAGCCGGAGGACCACGAAGCGCCACGGAGCAACTGTGCATGCTCCTCAGGACCTGACGGCCCGCGATTTTGGATTGGCGATCGCGGTGAATTGGCACAGCGGTCGGGGCTGTTGGAAGAATTCGATGCCGCCGCCGATGGCAGCACTGCGTCGGACGCGACGATTTCTCAGTGATCCTTCGTCGCCCTCGCGCTGTCTCCGTGCATAAAAAACCCTTGGCCTGCCACCCACTCGACAGGCGAACGGCAAGACATCGGACAGCAATACAACGACTGTGCCGATTGCCCATGGTTTCAATGATTTTTGCGTCCGAGCCCAGACGATATTCTCCAGGCTCTCGGCTTTTTTTCTGCGGAGTCTTTGTCGAATACCGAAACGCGGGCGGATTAAACCGATCCCTCGGCCGGCCCGATGCTCATACATCAGCCCGTCTTGGCGTTTTAAAGGTGTTTATCCACCCGATTGCCCTGTCTAAATCACGATCCAGCATTTGATGCACAGGCCAAACACTGTAGGATCGCGCAAAATACGCCGGGGGGCCTCATGCGCTGCATTCTGCTGCTTTTCTGTCTGATCGTAGCTTCATCCGCCGCTCCGGCAGCCGAAAATGCCGCCGCCACCGCCGGCCCGAACGCGGACAGCACACCGTTGCAGCCGCAAGCGGCAAGCCAGCCCGCGACAAGCCAAAAAGAGATCGCATCGCAGCCGCAGAACTGCCCGCTACGGCCATCGCTGGCTGAAGGCTCCCCGTCGTCCATCATCGTGGAACTCGATCCGAACACGCTCTGGCGTCCGCGCGGGGCGGAGGTCCGTTTCACCATCCGGAATCCCGGCGGCACGATCGGAGTTTCGAAAGTGCGGGTCTGCTTTGGCTGGAGCAGCCCCGATGGCGAATTTCGGGCACAGCAGGGCCTGATCGGCAGTCCGCAGGTTCGTTCGGTCAGCAACGACACCGGCGCGGTCGAATACGGCGCCACGGTTCCTGTTTTGCATCGGATACCCAATAGCGACTGGTGGCCAAGGCGCCTTCTGTCTCCGACACGCTATGTCTTCACCGGTGCTTTCACCGTGCCGGTCGCCGACATGGTCGTGGAGGTAACGACCACGACCGGCCAGGTCGTGGTGACCGCGACGCAGGTCGGGGTCACGAACGTTATTGTCGCATGGGCGGTCGTTGCGGCGGTGGCGGTGCTGGTCGTGTTGATCATGCGGGGGATCGCGCAATACAGACAGGTCAGGGGACGCAACCTGCTGCTGCGGATCATTTCGACTCAGGACGGATATGCCAGTCTGTCGCAGTTGCAGGTCGTGCTGTGGACGCTGGTTGTCGGGATGTCGGCGATCTACGTCATGACGTTGTCTGGCAATCTGATCAGCATCAGCGACGGCACCCTGGTCTTGCTGGGTATCGCCAGCGGCGCGGCGTTGGCCGCTCGGATTCCGGGTACGGGACAACCGACCCCGGTCGTGCCGGTTCCGGCGGCGGCGGCGGCAACGCCGGAATGGTCCGATCTCGTCATACCCAACCGCTCAACGCGCGAAATCGACGTCACCCGCCTGCAAATGCTCGCCTTCACCCTGATCACGGCGGCGTTCGTCCTGGTCAAGGTAATCGTGGACTACGAAATCCCCGCGATACCGCCCAATTTTCTGGTATTGATGGGGATAAGTAACGGTGTCTATGTGGGTGGGCGGCGACTGCCGAGCCAACCGAAGAATGGGGGTACTGCTCCGGAGGCGTAGCACTTTTCAACCCATGCGCAACGCCGCGCCTCGGCCGATTTCGAAACTGAACAAACGGTCCTTGCCGAGAAGAAAGACGCGCCCGCCGCGCGGAAACAAGCGACTGATGGCCGGATCGCGCACGTCCAGACCGCCGGTATAGGCGCCGAAAGCAGGCATCATCAGGCGGCGGCCGTCGAACACGAAGCAAGGCCGGCTGACGCAGCCGGTGCGGGCCTGGACGGTCGCCTTCGGGTGGTGGTGGCCGACGACCTCCCCCGGGTCGGTCACGCCGACGGCCTGGTGGCGGAAAACCATCGGTCCGGCGGTAAAAGTCGTGACCCATTCGCCGCCAATTCCCTCGGGAGGTGTCGGATCGTGGTTGCCTTGCACCCAAACCATCCGGTGCGCCCGGGCCATCGCGTTCAGCCGCTGCTGTTCGGTGGCCGGCAGGCGTCCGGAGCCCAGGGCATCATGAAACGAATCGCCCAGCGCAACGACGATACGCGGCGACCAGCGGCGCAGCAACGAAGTCAGCCGGTCCAGCGTCGCGTGCGTGTCCCACGGCGGCAGCAACATGCCGCGGCGGGCGAACGACGAGCCTTTCTCCAGATGCAGGTCCGAAACCGCCAGCAGCTGCTGCTCCGGCCAGAACAGCGCGCCCATCGGATCGAGCATCAGCCGCTCGCCGGCCAGATGGATCGGGGCCGCGGTCATGAAAACAGATCCGGCTGACCCGGCCGCGACGGCGTCCCGCGTGGCGGTGCCGCCGGCCTGGCACCGGACCTGTGGCGCGCCAGATTGGTTCGGTGGATGGCAGGCACGCCTGGTTCGGATTCGCCCATCGCCTCGGCGATAATGGTTTCGGCTTCCGCCAGCATTGTGTCCTCATCGGTATCCGAACGCACGCTTTCGCGTCCGATCTCCAGCAGCACCGGCACCGCGAGCGGCGAAACCCGCGACAAAACCATATGCACGATGTGCCCTTTCACCCGAACCAGCATGGCGGCGATCCGTCCCACGTCGATCAGTCCGCCCGCCGCGTCGGCCCGCGTCGCCCGCAGCAGAATGTGGTCCGGCTGATGCCGACGCAGCACGTCATAGATCAGGTCGCTGTTCACCGTCACCTGCCGTCGCGATTTTTCCGCACCCGGAAAGTTACGCTGGATCAATCCGGCGATCACCGCGACGTTGCGAAACGTCCGCTTGAGCATGGAGCTGTCGGCCATCCACGATTCCAGATCGTCGCCCAGCATGTCTTCCGCGAACAACGCGGCCACATCGCGCGGCGGGTGCGCCGACCAGATGCCCAGCACGTAATCTGTCGCAACGAAACCAAGCGGGACAAAACCGGCACGCTCCATCCGTTTGGTCACCAGCATCCCAAGCGTCTGATGCGCGTTACGGCCTTCGAAACAATAGGCGACGAGGTACCAGCGGTCGCCGCGCGGAAACGTTTCGATTAACAGGTCGTTGCGTCCAGGCAGCCGCGAAACCCTGCGCTGCAAAATCAGCCAGTCCCTCACCTGCTCGGGGAACAGGTCCCATATGTCCGGGTTCTGCAGCAGTCCACGCACGCGGTCCGCGAGGTTGGTGGTCAGAGGCAGCCGGCCGCCGGCATAGGCGGGCACCATCGGATCGCCGGCGCCGCCTTCCATGCATTCGGCTGCGGTTTCGTGGATGCGGATGAAACGCAGCAGTCGGCCGGCGAAGATAAAGGTGTCGCCGGGGCGCAGCATAGTAACGAAATATTCTTCGATTTCGCCCAGGGTCAGGCCGAAACCGCGCTTGCCGGCGAGACGAACTTTCATGACGGGTGCTTCGACGATGGTGCCGATGTTCATGCGGTGTGCGACGGCGGTACGGGCATTGCGGACGTGCAGGCGACCCTCGCTATCGCGGAACAGTTTCTTCCATTGTTCATAGGCGCGCAAAGCATACCCACCGTCTTCGACGAAATGCAGCACGTCATCGAAATCCGCTCGGTTTAGCCCGGCATAGGGAGCGGCCTGAGTAATTTCCCGGAAGATTTCGTCGGGATGGAAGGGGGCGCTGCAGGCCAAACCAAGCAAATGTTGCGCGAGAACATCGAGTCCGCCGGGGCGCGGCTTGTCGCCGTCCAGTTCTCGGGCGGCGACGCCGAGGATGGCGGCCTCGCATTCCAGAACCTCGAATCGGTTGGCGGGGACCAGAATGGCTCTGGAGGCTTCGTCCATCCGGTGGTTGGCACGTCCGACGCGCTGCAATAACCGGGAAACGCCTTTCGGGGCGCCGACCTGGATGACCTGATCGACACCGCCCCAGTCGATCCCCAGGTCCAGCGAGGACGTCGCCACCACCGCACGCAGGCTGCCGGCGGCCATCGCGGCTTCGACTTTTCGCCGTTGTGCGACTTCCAGGCTGCCGTGGTGCAGGGCGATCGGCAGGGTGGTATCGTTTAGTTTCCATAGCGCCTGAAACATCAGCTCCGCCTGGGCGCGGGTGTTGACGAAGACGATGGTCATGCCCGCGTCCTGGATGTGCGCCATGACCCGCGGCGCGGCTTCCAGGCCCATGTGGCCGGACCAGGACAGGCGGCCCGCCGGTAAGGTGATCGACAATTCAGGCGGGGCGCCGTCGGCGACGTCGATGCGGCGGGATGCTCCTGTATAGGCCTGGATCGCATCCGGATGCGCAACCGTGGCGGACAGGCCGACCCGCCGCGCTGCCGGTGCCAGGGTCGCCAGTCGGGCAACGCCAAGGGCAAGTTGGTCGCCGCGTTTGGTGCCGGCCAGCGCATGCACCTCATCCATGACGATGCAGGCGAGGGAGCCGAAGAACGCCGGTGCGTCCGGCAGGGAAATCAACACCGCCAGGCTCTCGGGCGTCGTCAGCAGGATGTGCGGCGGGCTTGCGCGCTGGCGGGCGCGCCGGTTGGCCGGGGTGTCGCCGGTGCGGGCCTCGATGGCGATCTTCAGGCCCATGTCCTGAACCGGGCGCGTCAGGTTGCGGGCGATGTCGGTGGCCAGCGCCTTTAGCGGACTGACGTAGATGGTGTGCAGACCGGGACGCGGATCGGCCGCGAGTTCGACCAGGCTGGGCAGAAATCCGGCGAGCGTCTTGCCGCCGCCCGTGGGGGCAATCAACAACACGCTTTCGCCGGCGCGGGCGGCCTGCAGCATCGCCATCTGGTGCGGCCGCGGCGTCCAGCCCTGCGCGGCGAACCATGTCGAGAATGGTTCCGGTAATGTTCTTTCCATCGGCGCAGATAAGCATGCCGGCAGGGGCCGAGACAAGACGGGTCGCAGGCTTATGGTCCCGTCGGTAATAAATCAGGCGTCGCGTGCCTCACGGCCGCCGCGACGATCCGTTTCAGAAATGAATTGCCCGTTTATATGCGTCCAGCACCGACTCGTGCATCGCCTCGCTGATGGTGGGGTGTGGGAACACCGTATGCATCAATTCGGCTTCCGTCGCTTCCATGGTGCGGGCGATG
>JAYUEJ010000399.1:0-1690 GCA_043739265.1 Rhodopila sp.
AGAATTTCGCCCCCGACCGGAAGTCCCGCCGGCAGAACGACACTGGAGGGAAACGGCCGCACCCGCGACGTGACGGGGCAGACAATCGCCAGTCCGGTATTGGCGGTAAACGCCATGGATGACACAACCAAAGCTGGCCGCCGTCCGGCTTGCTCCCGCCCTTTCGTTGGGTTGAAGTCAGTCCAGATGAGGTCTCCGGCGTCTGGCAGCCAGGCATCGCCGGTCATTCCTGGATGGTCTCCTGGCCAACATCCGGTCCCCAGTCATCGGCATTGGCATAGAAGGCCCGCCACTCTTCCGGCGATTTACCGGCAAACATCTCGTCCGCGGTGTACCGGGGCTTTGCCCGGCGGATGACAATTTGCTCGGGACCAGACTCGATTTCAACTCGATCGCCTTCAAGAAGCTGAAATTCACTGGCGATTTCATTGGGAAAACGGAGAGCCAGATTCTTGCCCCATCGCCCAACGATCACCCGAGTCATCGCGCAAATTCCTAATCGATTTGTGATATTCCTAACATATCCCGTCCTCATGTCATCCAGTCTTCCCTAACAACCCCAAAACGCGCCACAATCCCCATTCAACGCGGAAGCCCCACCCATGGACGCACTTCCCTTCGAACACGCAATCGGCCATCAGGTCGCCGACATCCTGGACCGCTGCACGACCTGCGTCGGCTGCGCCGAGGTGTGCCCGATGCCCGGCCCCGCCGGCCTCGACACCACCAACCCGCAAGCCCTGACCGCCGGCATCCTGACCCTTCTAAGGGGCGGCAGCCACGCCGAAGCCCAACGCTGGGCCGAGGTCTGTTCCGGCAGCGGCCACTGCATCGAAGCGTGCAAACACGGTATAAACCCCCGCCTGATGCTCGCCCTGGCGCGGGTCGCCAGCCTTAATCCCGCCGGCCCGGCCGCCAAACGCCAAACCGGCTTCACCCGTTTCGGCGCTATGACCAAGGGCGTGCGAGTGCTCTCCCGCCTCCAACTCTCTCCCGACACGCTCGCGCGTTTCAGCACACGCGAAGACGGTCCCACACCGGACGTCGTGTTCTACACCGGCTGCAATGTCCTGAAGACGCCGCACATCGTGCTGCTGGCGCTCGACATCATGGACGCCATGGGCATCACCTACCGGGTCATGGGCGGCCCCTCCGCCTGTTGCGGCGTGCTGCAATTCGGCGCTGGAGACCTGGCCACATCCGGCCGCATCGCCCACCGCACCATCGACCGTCTGGCCGCCGCCGCGCCGCGCGCGCTGTCCTGGTGCCCGACCTGCCAAATCCAGCTCACGGAAATCGCCGCTCCCACACGGCCGGACACCGCGCTGGACATGGCCCCGTTCGTCCGCTTCCTCGCCGAACGCCTGGACACCCTGACACCGCTGCTGAAACACCGCGTCGAACAGCGCGTCGGGCTGCACGAGCATCCCGGCAATCCCGGCGTCCCGGAAGCCGCGCAAGCCATCCTGCGCGCCATTCCCGGGCTGGATTTCGTCGATCTCGAACAACCCCGTGTTGGCTACATGTGCAACAAACTTACGCCGCTGCCGGCGTTCAAGCAGGACGTTCACCGCAACCAGTTGCAGGCCGCCGCCGATGCCGGGGTCACCACCCTGGCGGGCATCTACCACGCCTGCCACCGGGAACTGTGCAGTCACGAACGCGACTGGCCGTTCCAGGTCGTCAACTT
>JAYUEJ010000400.1:0-5209 GCA_043739265.1 Rhodopila sp.
GGTCAGCGGCACCAGCCCCGGCCTGATCGCCGTCAGCCGCAGCCCAAATCGCCGAACCAGTTCGTAGGCGAATCCGGTGGCACCCATCTTGGGGATCGATAGCCCGCCCGTCGCCACTACAAGAGAGTCCGCCGCGAACCCCCCGTGGTCGGTCTCGACCCGGAACCCATCCGGCCGGCTGACATCGGACACACGATGATCCACCCGCACATCGACGCCAACCGCGGCGCACTCCGCCAGCAACATGGCGACAACCTCCCGCGCCGAACCGTCGCAGAACAATTGCCCCAGGGTCTTTTCGTGGAACGCGATGCCGTGCTTTTGGACCAGAGCCACGAAATCCGCCGGCTTATACCGGCTTAAAGCCGACCGCGCGAAATGCGGATTGTCCGACAGAAATCGCTCCGGAACCGATCCGGTATTGGTGAAATTGCATCGCCCGCCGCCCGAGATCAGGATCTTCGCCCCAACCTGATTGCCGTGATCCAGCAGCAGCACCCGCCGTCCGCGACGCCCGGCCGAGATCGCACACATCAGGCCCGCGGCGCCGGCCCCCAGGATAATTACGTCGAATTGAGTCATGCACGCGGTATAGCAGCGGCCCCTGCCGAACGCCCAGGACCGATGCGCTCAGCTCATCCCACGATCACGTCTGAATCAGCCAGCATGGCGCGCACCTTCTCCGCAAAGATATCAAACGTAAACGGCTTCCAGAGAAGGTCGGTTTCTTCGTTCAGCGCGCCTGGAATATTGCTCGAAGCGGCATAGCCGGTCACGAACAGGATAATCAGGCCAGGCCGCAACTGGCGCGCCATTTCCGATAATTGACGACCGTTGATGCCCGGAAGTCCGACATCCGTAACCAACAAGTCGATCCTCTGATCCGATCGCAGGATCGCCAGCGCCGTGTTGCCATCGATGGCCTGCACATAATCGTAGCCGAGTTCGGTCAGCGCATCGGTCATGACCAGCCGTACGATGTCCTCGTCATCGACCACCATCACCGTCTTGCTTTTTAGCCCACGGTTCGGTGGTACGGCCACACAATCGTCCTTCGCGGCCACCGCGTCAAAAGCCCGCGGCAGATACATTGTGACCGTCGTCCCGCGCCCCACGTCGCTCTCGATCGCGACATGACCGTGCGCCTGTTTGGCGAACCCGAAGATCATCGATAGCCCCAGCCCGGTCCCCTCACCGATCAGCTTGGTGGTGAAGAACGGATCGAACGCCCGGTCGATGACGTTTTGCGGCATCCCCGCTCCCGTGTCGCGGACGGCGATGGCGATGTAGTCGCCGGGAGCGAGAACCATCGACCGCGACCGGTCGCGCTCCATGAAGCTGACGTTCGTGGTTTCAATCGTCAGCGCACCGCCATCTGGCATCGCATCGCGCGCGTTGATGGCGAGGTTGAGCAGGGCATTCTCGAGCTGGCCGGCATCCGCTTCCACCGGCCAAAGATCGGTCTGGAACGTCAGGGTGACGGCAATGGTCTCCCCCAGGGTCTGCCTGAGCAGCCCTTCCATCCCTTGCGTGAGCGCCTTCGCGTCGAACGCCTCGATCCTCAGCGATTGGCTGCGCGAAAAGGCGAGCAGGCGTTTGGTCAGGTTGGCGGCGCGCTCCCCCGATTGCCGAGCGGCGCCGAGAAACCGATCCACATCGTCATATCGGCCGGCCGCGATCCGTCGCCGGGCGATGTCCAATCCTCCGAGAACACCCATCAACATATTGTTGAAGTCGTGTGCGATACCGGCGGTGAGCTGGCCAACCGACTCCATCTTCTGGGCCTGGCGCAACTGTTCCTCGACCACATGCAGTTCCGCTTCACGCGCCTTGTCGTCGGTGACGTCGCGCGCGTAACCATAGATCGCTCCGTCTTCGGTTGACGTATGCCAGGACAGCCAGCGCGGGGTACCGTCTTTGTGCCGATACCGATTCTCAAACCTGCTGAGTTTTGTTCCCGATGCGCTGGCATTGACGGCGCCCTGTGTCGTTTCGGCGTCCGCTTGCCAAACGAAGTCACGGAAACTGCGACCGATCGTTTCTTCGGCAGCGTAACCCAGCGTTGCCGTCCAGGCGGGATTGACGGCGCGGAACACGCCGTTGGCATCGGCGATGACCAGGAGATCGCGCGAATGGCTCCAGACGCGGTCACGCTCGACGGTTCGTTCCACCACATCGCGTTCCAGATTGGCGTTCTCGTCGCGGAGTACGCCTTCGGCCCGCTTCTGGGCACTGATGTCACGCGAAACCCAAAGCAGTTTTTCCGGATCGCCGTTTGCCCCCAGGATCGGCGTGACCTGGACATCCCACCATTTCGGCGTGCCCCCCATCGTGTTCGCGGCACCCTGGTATCGACCGGTCCCGCCGGCCTTGGCTGCCTGCACGGCGTTGACCGCATCGATACTGCCTTGCCCGCGCCAGACATCCAGCCAAGGGCAGCCCCGGATGGCGTTGAAATCGCTGACCTCCATGAGGCGCTGGCCACCCTCGCTCATGAAGAGGAGATTGGCATCGAGATCGAGCACCTTGATGCAATCGTTGGACGAGGCCAGCACGCCACGGAGGAATTCGGCGTCGGCACGTTGCGTCTGCCGCACGAGGTGAGTCGCGGTGACGTCATGCCCCTGGGTGAAAATGCCGGTGACCTTACCAGTCTCATCAAGGACCGGTTCGTAAATCAAATCCACGAATCGCTCCTCGCCGGCGGTGCCCCCCGCGGTCCTGTCCATGCGAATCGAGATATTTTCCGCGGTGAACCGCTTGCCGGTCGCATAGACTGTATCGAGCATCTCATAGACACCCTGACCTGCGATCTCCGGCAGGGCTTCGCGTACTGACCTGCCGATAAAGTCGCGCTGGCCGCAGAGCCTTGCATAGGCCTCGTTCACGAATTCGTAGATATGATCGGGCCCACTTGAAATGCAGATGAAGCCGGGCGCCAGTTCGAACAGGCGTCTCTGGCGTTCGGTATGCTCGGCCATCCGTCGATCCGCGCGCATTCGATCCGTCGTTTCGATGACCGTGACGAAAACGCCCGCGATGTTTCCGGCGTCGTCTCGGACCGGGCTGTAGGTCAGATCGAACCAGGCGTCCTCAAATACCCCCCGGCGCTCGATGACCAGCATTTGCCCCTTGAACGAGCGTGCTTCGCCAGCCATGACCGCGCTGTACACGTTTGAATTGAACTGCCACACCTCGGGCCAGCATTCACGCGTCGGCTGGCCCAGGGCGCCAGGATGCCTGGCCCCGGCGATGACGGCATAGGCATCGTTATAGATCTGTACCAGATCCGGCCCCCAGAGCACGATCATGGCAAGCGGCGAACCTAACACCAGATCGACGACGGTCCGCAGACTTTGCGGCCAGTTTTCCGATGATCCGATTGCGGTGGATGACCAGTCATGCGTCGCGACACGCGCCTGCATTCCGGGATGTATCTCCGCGACGACGGAGGGCAAATCAGACGTATTGCGCGGCAAAGGTTCCCCGGCCTCCGATTGACCTACTTTGATAGGCAGTCTGGCAGGCTCAGGCCAGCTTAAGCGCCGGAACCAGAACGACGAAGAGCATGACCAATAATCGATGTGACTACGATAGAGGGTGACATTGCAAGCGCATGTGTCAAACGCCGCCATAACGGATCGTTCGGTGCCCCATTCCCATTGCCGGACACACATGACGACATCGAAATGCCGGAAACCGCTACCGGTGTGGAATTGAAACGGTCAGGCTTTCGGCAAGGGCGTGAAGAGCCTCGGGTCAAACGGATCGTGGAATGACTCCGTTCGACCCGGTGCTGCTTCAGAAAAACGCCATTGCCCGAACCTCAATGCTCTCCCGGCGGCGGGCGTCCGGCAACATGTTCGGATCCTCGAACGCCGTGTGGCCGACGAAGCGGGCGCGGCCGTCGGTCTCGCTCTCGTAGGTTTTGAACAGCAGCGCCTCGGCGGCCGTCATGCCGGGAAAGTAGCTCCAGCGGTGCGATGCCGCATGGCGCATGACGTAGATCTCGCCGGTGCGCTCGCGGTATTTCAGCTCCATGCGCAGCATGTCGCCCTTATTCTGGCTGGTCGCATCGCACATCGCCAGCGGCAGTTCCTCCACGGGATCGCGCAGTGACTTCCAGACGTTGTAGAACACGACGCGGCGGGTCAGCAAATCCTCCGCGTCGTCCGGCACGATGTCGCGCACGCGCTGCGGGCCAGAGGCGACGGTGTAGTCGCTGTGAACCAGCAGCACCGCGGGGCGGCTCACGGTCGTTTGGGCGCTGAGGTCGGCGGGCAGGCGCTTGCGGATGGTGTGGTCGAAGATCACCACCCGCGTGGCACCGGTGTTTGTCTTCACGAACTCCACCACCTCCGCATAAAACCGCGACTTCACAGCGTCATCGTCGTCGAACGCGGTGAAGCTGGCCGCGAACGGTTTAAGCACGAACCCCTCACGGTCGAGATCGAGCGCATCGACCATGGGCCGGCCGTTGCGGATCACAACGTCGCGCCCATCCGTACCGGGTGGGTTGAGCCTGGTCCCGGGCTCGGGCTCGTAGAAATAGTAGTCGGGCGGGATACCGTTATCGACCGTGTAGTTGACGGTCGCATGCACCGCGTCCTGCGTCGTGCCAGTGCCAGTGCCAGTGTCAGTGTCAGTGTCAGTGGCGAAGTTCTGATCCATGTCCGTGCCTTTTGTTGTGTCGCGCGCGGCCTGCTCAGGCAGCTTTGCGTTTGGTCGTAAAACCCTCGCCGACGAAGGACCGATCCCAGCACGGTAGCTTTTCTACCCGTTCGGTCATCCAGCGATGCAGATGCGGGTGATTGGCCAGCGGCAGCTTCTGGTAGGAATGCAGGTGCATCGGTGCGGCGATGGCGATGTCGGCGATTGTCGGCGCGTTGCCGGCGATCCAGTCGTGACGGGCCAGACGCGCGTCGAGGATGCCGGCGAGCTTGTTCCAGGTCGCGTCTTGCGCGGCGATGATCTGCGGGTCGGGCTCGGCCGCCAGCAGCGGTTTCACGCAGTGCTCGACCAGATAGACGTAGCAGGAGCCGAACCAGGAGGAGCTCTCCCATAACAGCCAGCGGTTGATATCGGCACGCACTTCGAGGTCGGTCGGATACACGGCGTGGTTGCCAACCTTGTCGGCCGCGTACATCAGGATGGCGTTGCTCTCCCACAGGACCAGATCGCCATCGACCAGCGCCGGCACCGAGGCATT
>JAYUEJ010000401.1:0-15666 GCA_043739265.1 Rhodopila sp.
GAATGAGGTGGCCCCCGAAAACTGGACAGGTGGTTAAGAGAGAGTCCTGCCCCTAAAACGGCCTGAAGGCCAGGGGTTACTGATGACGAATATTCGCAAAAAGCACGGCGTGGATTTCAAGGCGAAGGTGGCGTTGGCGGCGGTTCGCGAGGACAGCACGGTTGCGGAGCTGTCGGGCCGATATGGGGTCCACGCCAGCCAGATCCATGCATGGAAGAAGACGGCCACAGACGGTATTGGCTCACTATTTGCCAAGGGCAAGGCTGGTCCATCCGACGGCATCATCGCCGACGATGCACGGCTGGCCAAGCTGTACGAGAAGATCGGGGAACTGACTGTGGAGCGGGATTTTTTTCGCAAAAGGTCTGGTCCATGAACCAGGTCGCGCGGCTGTCGCTGGTTGATCGCACGGCCGACGAGCTGTCGATCGTAGCGCAGTGCCGCCTGCTGAAGGTCGCCCGCTCGACGCTGTATTGGCGCCCGGCGGCGGTGAGCGAGGACGATCTGCGGCTGATGCGCCAGATCGACGAGCAGTATTTGGCGACGCCGTTCTACGGCTCGCGCCGCATGGTGGCGGTGCTACGCCGGGCCGGCTGGACCGCGTTTCGTTGGCGTGAGCCAAGCTCACCGAAACGCGGACTGGTCGGTGAACCGCAAACGCGTGCGGCAGCTGATGCGTCTGATGCGGATCGAGGCCATCTATCAGAAGCCGAACACCAGCCGCCGTCACCCGGACCATCAGGTCTATCCTTACCTTTTGCGCGGTCTGGCGATCGTTCGCCCGAACCAGGTATGGTGCGCGGACATTACCTACATCCCGCTGGCCAAGGGTTTTGTGTATCTGGTCGCGGTGATGGACTGGTTCAGCCGCCGTGTTCTGGCATGGCGGTTGTCGACCGGAATGGAGACGGGGTTCTGCGTCGAAGCCTTGCAGGAGGCACTTGATCGATATGGCGCGCCCGAGATTTTCAACACCGACCAGGGGGTACAATTTACCAGCGCTGATTTCACCGGCGCGCTGTCGGTTAGCATCGTGCGCATCAGCATGGACGGCAAAGGCCGTTTACCTGGACAACATCTTCATTGAACGGCTTTGGCGCAGCCTGAAGTACGAGGACGTGTACATCAAGGCCTACGCCTCGGTCCGAGAGGCGCGCAGCGGCATCGGCTCGTGGCTGGCGTTTTACAACGACATCCGCTTGCATCAGGCTTTGGGTTACAGGACGCCGCGCGAAATCTTCCAGGCCGCAAGAGCCTATGGATAATGAAAAGGTGCTATAACTTCGTTGCCTCCTCGGACGGGTAGGAGGGAATTGGAACTGGTGGGATTCTCTCTTAACTCACCCCGATTCCTGTCCAACGAATGGGGTCCACCTCAGAACGCCAAGATCGCCAAGCCGCCAGGAAGGTCGTTAAGATGGGCTGATGCATCAGCATCGGGCCGTCCAAGGCACAGGTTAAGCCTGCTACGCGTCGGTATTCGACGGCGAACGCGGTTTCTTGGCGACCTTGGCGTTCAAACTTTTTGGTTCACCCGATTGCCCTGTCGGGTCAAGCTCGTGGGCATGCGCTTACGACCTCGCCAGCCCGATCACATTCCGAAGCTTGAACCACCAGACACGCTAGCTATTGATCGACGGCCTCCAGCAGGTCTTTGTGAAAAATGTGGATAAGTTGGATTATGTGCTCAATCCGCAGGCTGTTCACAGATTATCGTCCCAGCCCCGGCGTAACATCAGGCCTATCTACAATAAGGTCATAACGTTGCCCTCAGGGCTTTCGAAGCTGCCAGCCGGACTGACAATGGTGATTGGGCGTTTCTTGCATTAAGATAACAGAGTTGTCTCAAGGTCTGCCAATCGTACCGGTTAGCGTTGATCGGGTGTTATACGCATTAGCAACATCGCTGCGACTCACTACGTTGCACCATGTGCCGATCATCCATAGGTTACTCATCGGTATCCGATTGAAGAACGAGTACGGGCAGGAAACGCATGGCCGACGACAACACCACCCAAACGCTCGATGAGCAGGTGCCTTTATCCCAGGTTGGCTGGGAACCCGAACTTGCCGAATTGCGCCGACGCCAGGCCCTGGCGCGGGAACTCGGCGGCAAGGACCGAGTCGCCCGGCAGCACGCCGGCGGACGGTTGACGGTGCGGGAGCGGATTGATCGGATGCTCGATTCGGACAGTTTCATGGAAATAGGCAGCATTGCCGGCAAGGCGAGCTATGACGCTGATGGCAACATCACAGATTTTATGCCGGGCAACTGCGTATTCGGCCGCGGCTCGGTGGATGGGCGTCCGGTCGTTATTGCCGGCGACGATTTCACGCTGCGAGGCGGATCGGCCGACGCCTCCATCAAGGGCAAGCCTAAGATGTCGGAGGAGATTGCGACCCAATACCGCATGCCAATCATCAGGTTGATAGAGGGTTCGGGTGGTGGTGGATCCGTCAAAACTATTGAAACCACCGGGCGCGCGAATCTGCCCGGCGGACTGACCGAAACGACATTCTTCGATCTGGTCGCCAATCAAATGGCACAGGTGCCGGTGGTCGGCTTAGGCCTCGGTTCGGTTGCCGGCCTTGGGGCAGCCCGGCTCGTGGCATCACATTACTCAGTGATGGTGAAAGAGATGGCGGCGGTTTTCGTCGCCGGACCGCCGGTGGTCGAACGGTTGGGAGAGCCTCGGTCCAAGCAGGAACTTGGCGGCTGGCAGATCCAGTTGCGCTGCGGCGCCGTTGACCACGCCGTGGATACCGAAGAACAGGCCTTCGAAGCGACGAGGCGCTTTCTGTCCTATCTGCCTAGCTCAATTCACGATGTGCCGCCGCGAGTGCGGGGATGGGATGATGCGGATCGACGCGAGGAATCGCTAATCGGTGCGATCCCGAAGATCAAGAAACAAGCTTACCACATGCGGCGAATCATCTCGTCGTTGTTCGATAAAGACAGTTTTTTTGAGATGGGTGCGCTCTTCGGCCGGTCTATCATCACCGGATTCGCGAGGCTGGATGGTTGGCCGGTGGCAGTGATGGCCGGCGATCCGCTGTTCGATGGCGGCGCCTGGACTGCGGATGCGTGCAGCAAAATCATCCGATTCGTCGATTTGGCGCAGACCTTCCACCTGCCAGTGGTGCATCTGGTCGATTGCCCTGGCTTTCAGGTCGGGCTGCGAGCCGAAAGCACGGCTGTGATCCGTTGGGGCGTGCGCGCGCTTTCGGCGATCAACCAGACAACAGTGCCCTGGTGCAGCATCGTTGTGCGAAACTGCTACGGTGTTGGGGGCCTAGGGCACCAACCAGTCGGTCGATTATGTCTCCGCTATGCTTGGCCGTCCGCAAGTTGGGGATCGTTACCGCTGGAGGGGGGCATCGAAGCGGCATATCGCGCGGACATCGACGCGGCTCCCGATCCAGCCACTAAATTGGCGGAAATAGAGAAACGCCTAAACCGCCTCCGTTCGCCGTTTCGCACGGCCGAGGCATTCTGGGTGGACGAAGTTATCGATCCGCGCGACACCCGTAAATTATTATGCGATTTCGCCAATCTGGCAGCGCGGTTGCGCACGCCAGGCCCATCGTCGTTCGGCATGCGCCCGTGAAGCCTTCCGATTGCCGGGGAACTGGATTAGACATAGAGTTCCATTGACGAACGGAAGGCCGGGGCGGCAGACGCCTCGGCCGGCGCGGCAAGGGTCACGGCAAGTGACCCGACCGAACTGGGGAAAAGGAGTCCGACTTGCAGCCGACCGACATCAGGGATCCCGACTACTTCCACAAAGTCGTCGATTGCCAGTGGGCCTGTCCGGCTCATACCCCGGTCCCCGAGTATATTCGGCTGATCGCCGCGGGGCGGTATGCCGACGCGTTTATGATCAACTGGAAGTCGAATGTCTTCCCGGGCATTTTGGGACGCACCTGCGACCGCCCGTGCGAACCAGCCTGCCGCCGTGGGCGTGTGGAAGAAGAACCTGTCGCGATATGTCGCCTCAAACGGGTCGCTGCCGATTTCAAAGGTGACGTCAGCGACCGCATGCCGCCCGCTCCGACAACTCGCAATGGCAAGAAGATCGCTCTGGTCGGCGCGGGGCCAGCTGCCTTGACCGTCGCAAGGGATCTCGCGCCGATGGGCTATCATCTCGTGATTTACGATGAGGACTCTAGGGCCGGGGGAATGATCCGTAGCCAAATTCCAAAATTCCGCCTGCCGGAGGAGGTGATCGATGAAGAAGTCGGATTTGTCATTGCGATGGGACCCGAAATGCGACTGGGCCAACGGGTGGACAGTCTGAAAGGGCTACTGGATCAGGGCTATGACGCAGTGTTCGTCGGCTCCGGTGCGCCCCGTGGCCGCGATCTGGATCTGCCGGGCCGGCGGGAAGCGGCCGCCAACATTCATATAGGCATTGACTGGCTGTCGTCGGTTTCTTTTGGTCATATCACCAAAATCGGCCGTCGTGTGATCGTGCTGGGCGGCGGTAACACGGCGATGGACTGCTGCCGGTCGTCGCGCCGCCTGGGCGGTGAGGACGTCAAGGTTATCGTCAGGTCGGGTTTCGAGGAAATGAAGGCCTCGCCCTGGGAAAAGGAAGACGCGATCGGTGAGGATATCCCGATCCTGAATTACCTGGTGCCGAAGGCATTCAAGCACCACGACGGCAAGCTGTATGGCATGATGTTCGAGACGGTGGAGGTAGAGTATGACGCAAAAGGCCGGCGGCGACTGGTGCCGACCTGCGTTCCGGAAAGCTTCTTCGAATGCGACGACGTCCTGGTCGCCGTCGGACAGGAAAACTCGTTCCCGTGGATTGAGCGGGACATCGGCCTCTCCTTCAACGAGTGGGAAATGCCGGTTGTAAACGAAATCACCTTTCAATCCACCGAGCCCCGCGTGTTTTTCGGCGGCGATGCGGCTTTCGGTCCCAAGAACATTATTTGGGCAGTCGCCCAGGGCCATCAGGCTGCGATTTCGATCCACCAGTTCTGTCAGGGAACCGACGTGAATGACAGGCCGCCGCCTATGGTCACGTTGGCTAGCCAAAAGATGGGCATCCATGAGTGGAGCTACGACAGCGATGTCTCCCTGGACCTGCGTTTCAAGGTGCCTCACCGAGATAAAAAAATCGCATTGAAAGACATCAAATCGGAGGTGGAGCTTGGCTTCGATGCCAAGCTGGCCTTCGCCGAGGCACAGCGCTGCCTGAACTGCGATGTGCAGACGATCTTCTCGGATACTCTGTGTATCGAGTGCGATGCTTGCGTCGATATCTGCCCGGTCGATTGCATCACCTTCACCGGCAACGGCGACGAAGTAGAGTTACGGACCAGGCTGATGGCGCCGGCGCATAACATGGATCAGACGCTGTATGTGTCCGGCGCATTGAAGACCGGCCGGATCATGGCCAAGGATGAAGATGTCTGTCTGCATTGCGGACTTTGCGCGGAACGCTGCCCAACCGGCGCGTGGGATATGGAACGTTTCCTGATCGACGTGGCTCAGGCGGAGAACGCATGCTGCAGCAAATAGACCGTCTGGAAGGCCTCCAGCGGGTTAATGAGTTCGTGGTCAAATTTGCCAATGTGAACGGGTCCGGTTCGGCGAGCGCCAACGCGCTGTTCGTCAAAGCGGTCCTGCGCATGGGCATCACGGCAACGCCGCGCAATATCTTCCCGTCCAACATCCAGGGACTGCCGACCTGGTACGAGATACGGATATCGGAGGCTGGCCATCTCGCCGCCCGCGGAGGTGGCGTTGATCTGATGGTGGCGATGAACCCACAAACCTGGGACCAGGACATTAAGTCACTGGAACCGGGCGGATATCTTTTTTACGACAACACCAGATCAATCGCGCCGGAAAAATTTCGACCCGATATCATCGTCATAGGCGTACCGCTGACCGAGATAACGAATGCTGCCTATACTGACTCAAGGCAGCGGCAGTTGTTTAAGAACATCGTCGGTCTCGGCGCACTGTCAGCGCTGATCGAAATGGACCCAGTCGTCATTGAAGCCTTGCTCGCAGAGCAGTTCAAGGGCCGCGACAAGCTGATCGCCGCGAATGTGCAGGCGTTGCACATGGGCCGCGACTGGGTGAAGCAAAACCTGGACTGCCCGATCGGGCTGAGCTTGACGCATGCCGACACTGTCGGAGACCGCATTTTCATCGACGGTAATGCCGCCGCCGGGCTCGGTGCGGTTTATGGTGGTGCAACGGTCTGTGCCTGGTATCCGATCACGCCATCCACCTCACTTGCTGAGGCATTCACCAAGTATTGTGGTCGCATGCGAGTTGATAAGGCCACCGGCAAAAACAATTTTGCCATTGTCCAGGCCGAAGATGAACTTTCGTCCATCGGCACAGTGATCGGTGCGGCCTGGAACGGCGCGCGCGCGTTCACCGCAACGTCCGGCCCCGGGATCTCATTGATGCAGGAGTTCATCGGGTTGGCGTATTTCGCCGAAATCCCCGCGGTGATCTTCGACGTACAGCGCGCCGGGCCTTCGACCGGTATGCCGACACGCACGCAGCAGACCGATATTACCGCATGTGCCTACGCCTCACATGGCGATACCAAACATGTGCTGCTGATCCCGGAAGATCCCTACGAGTGCTTCGTCTTCGGAGCGCTGGCCTTCGATCTGGCGGACCGGTTGCAAACCCCGATCTTCGTCATGCTCGACCTCGAAATCGGCATGAATGAGCGCCTGAGCAAGCCATTCGACTGGGACGACACCCGTCGCATGGATCGCGGCAAGGTCATGACCGCCGAGGACCTGCAAGCGGGGAAGCTATTTGGCCGATATCTGGATGTCGACGGCGACGGGATCACCTATCGCACTTTGCCCGGCACACATCCGACCAAGGGTGCATTCTTCACCCGCGGCACATCCAAGGATCGGATGGCGCGCTATTCGGAAGAAGGTGCCGACTACCAGGAAAACATGGAGCGGCTGCTGAAGAAGCATAATACCGCCCGGTCCCTTGTGCCTGCGGCGATTGGGCGAAAAGCAGATATGCCGACGCGGCTTGGAGCAATCTATTACGGTTCCACTAGCCCGGCGATCAATGAGGCTGACCTGCTGTTGCGCGAACAGGGCGTTCATTTGGACCTGCTGCGCATTCGCGGCTTTCCCTTCGGCAAAGAGGTTGACGCATTTATTGAGGCGCATGATCATGTGTTCGTCGTCGAGCAGAACCGCGACGGGCAGTTGCGCTCTCTGCTGGTGAACGAACTGGAAATCGACCCGAAAAAACTGATCAAGATGGTCCATTTCGACGGCACCCCAATCAGTGCGCGTTTTATCTCCGGAGCTATCGCCGCCAGCGCCTTCGTGCCCAACGCCTTCGTGCAGCGTGTCGAAAAGGCTGTGTCATGACTTTTATCGCCAAGCCCAAGCTGCACCATCCGGAATTGCAGAAGAACAGCTTGGGCCATACCCGTCGGGACTACGAAGGCACTATCTCAACCCTCTGCGCTGGTTGCGGGCATGATTCCATCAGCGCGGCGATTGTCAGGGCGTGCTTTGAGTTGGAATTGCCTCCGCATCGAATTGCTAAGCTGTCTGGGATCGGTTGTTCGTCGAAGACACCGACTTACTTCCTGGGGGCGTCGCATGGCTTCAACTCCGTCCATGGGCGGATGCCGTCGGTGCTGACCGGAGCTAATCTGGCCAATCGTAGCCTGATTTATCTGGGTGTGTCAGGCGATGGCGACAGTGCGTCGATCGGCCTGGGGCAGTTCGCACACTCGATGCGTCGTGGCGTTAACATGGTCTATATCGTTGAGAACAACGGGGTTTATGGACTGACCAAGGGTCAGTTCTCAGCGACGTCCGACAAAGGTGCAAAGTCGAAACGCGGTGTCGTCAACAGCGAGGAGGCGATTGATCTGGTCGGCATGGCATTGCAGCTCGGCGCGACCTTTGTGGCACGAAGTTTTTCGGGTGACAAAGCGCAGCTTGTACCGTTGATCGAGGCCGCGCTGAAGCATGAGGGCGCAGCGTTCATAGACTGCTTATCGCCCTGTGTGGCGTTCAACAACCACGAGGGCTCAACCAAGAGTTTCGACTATGTCCGAGAACACAACGCGGCGGTGAACTATCTGGACGTGATCAGCGCGCGGCAAGAAATCACGGTTGATTATGCACCTGGTTCGGTCGAAATTGTGACACAGCATGATGGTTCCACGCTGCGGCTACGAAAACTTCATACCGGCTACGATATCCATGATCGCGTTTCCGCACTGACCTATATGCAGGAACGGCAGGCAGCGGGGGAGATCGTGACGGGCCTGCTATACGTCGATCCGAATCCGCGTGACCTGCATGTGCATCTTAATACATCCTATATCCCGCTAAACGAGTTGCAGGAGGATGCGCTAGTTCCGGGAGCATCGGCCCTGACGAAGATCAATGCGGGGCTGCGATAGGTTTGCGACCGCCCTCGGCGGATCGGGAAAAGGGGAGCAAGGCCATCTTTGTTATCGTCATGGCAGATTATGAAATAAGGCAGCTTGGTTGCGCCAAAACAAGAGTTGGCCGTTCCCTTCGTCGCTCTATTTCCCATTCAAAGGTATGCCATCCCTGATCGAAGGGACGCGATCGAAGACATCAAAAACTTCTCGCAAGAAACCCGGCGTTAATGCGCTTACGGGGTTTATCGAAACGCCAGGATCGTCGATCGAACCATCAAGCCCGAAGCGTAAGGCGAAAATTCCGCCACCCCTTTCAGGACTAAACATCTTTCCGACCAGCGGCAATTGCCCAAGCAACGAATTGAAGAAATAAGCAGGAACAATTGTTCCTGTTATTGATGTCTGGCCCGATGAAAGGCCGATCCGCCCCTTCCCTGTCAAGCCAAGCGAGGGGTTGTCGGCATGGGCCTGATCAATATTCAGATCGACTCCATTGTAATGAAACGGCACGACAACACGGGCAAAACTCATCCCTGGCCCACTTAGGGCATCGACCAGACCGTAGAGCGTGATGGCCTGAAGCAGCTTGCCCAGCATAGGGGAATTCCGCACTTCCACATCATCGATAATCGCTGTTCCAACTAGCGGCTGCAAGCCGAACGGCCGGTCGAAAACACCGTCGATCATCATATGGCCCAACTGCATCGCGCGCGATACATCCATGCCCCGTAGGAACGTTCCAGCATCCTTCGCATCGACGTGAAGGCGCCGTTTGCCCACCTGGAATGGGCCTGTCTGAGGTGCTATCTTGATGGAAAAGCTCGAGCCTCCGCGCGTCGAACCGACGGCATCGAGCAGACCGATCGTTTTCCCTCCCCCCGTTGCCTTTACCAGGATATCGTCGGCACGCTCTGCATTCGCCAGAATCGCGTGATTGAAATGCGCATCCAGCTTCCAGGGGGGAATCGGCACCGGGGTGGCCTCGGATCGATCCGCTCCGGTTGTCTTTTCCGTCAGCTTCGGCGCAAGATCAATCTGGTCGCCCTGTAGCACGACCGCGATAGGCTCGTTCGCCGTCAAATGAATCTTCCCGTGGCCCTGTGTGCGACCCAAGCGGATAGCGTCCAGAAGCACCGACTGGAAACGGCCATCGACCAAGTCGGCGGATCCAGTCACCAGCAGCCCATCACCGCGCACCTCGATCCGATCGATCTTCGTCAGCCGGTCATGTGCCATCAACAACGTCGCTGAAGCGTTGGCGATACCGTTAGCCGGCTTGCTCCAGGCCAGGGGGGCGAACGAAAGCGTGGCAAGCGTAAGATCACCGGTGACCGCGACGGAGCTGTAACCGCTGCGACGCGCGATGATCGTGGCAGTCATCGGGATTGGGCCGGCCACGACGTCCATGACGTGCAAGCCGGCAGCCTCAAGTTGTAACGCATCAGGCCGCCCGGTTACCATGATTTTTTGGACCACCTGGTCGGCTGGTCCCGGTTTGAAATCAATCGCTCCATCGAAACCGACCGGTATTGCCGCCAGTAATCCATGCCCCTTGAGTGTCAGACCCTCCTTGCCGACGGTCAGATCGAAAACCCCGTCTTCGAGTTCACGCCCGCCCGCAACGTCCAATAGGCGGACCCGCTTGAGGTGTGCGTCCGCATGGATATGCACATCGTCGATCGACAACTTATTTTCGAGCGGCAACCGAAAGTCCAGTGTTGCGGAGGCATCCCCGCCGCCGGCCTTTAGGGCGATCGGATGAGTCGAAAGAAGATGCAATCGAGGTTCGTTTAGCAGCGCCAATGCACTCGCGACCGGCCCCTCTATCTGGGCGCGTATCACTGCGATCTGGTCGTTTAATGTTAGCCCTGTGATGCGCATCTGGCCGTCCTTGATCGAAAGGTCTGCGCCTCCGTTCCAGATTCGCTGCCGCCCGGCTGACAAATGAATATCGAGGATGTCGGGATCAACCAGTTGCAGATGCACGTCGGCCTGTTCGACCGGTGGCACATTGTCGATCCAGGTGAATCTCGCGTTGGTTACATCCAGCTCGCCGCCGGCCTTGGTTATGGACACGTCATGCAGGGCGCCGTCCGCTTCGACGACAACCGCTATCGTTGCATGAGTCACTAACCCGCCAATAATATGCTCTGTGATCCAAGACCTTGCGCCACCTCCGATCCCGAGTGGCCATAAAAGCGGCAGGTCGGCGATGTCGATCTGAGCAAAACCCACGGTTAGTTCCGCCGTCAGTCGATCCGCCGCGTAAGCGATGGTGCCGCCGACATCGATGACCTGAGGAGCGCCATCCTGCGTGGGGGCCACATCGAAGTGCCCCCTCGTTATGGTGATTGCGTTTAGCGAACCGGAGAATGCGAGCGTGCCGCTACGCAGCGGCACGCTCCCCTGTCCGATCTGGATTTGGCCTGGACCCGCCTGAATCTCCGCCCATATTTGATTTGGCTTGAAACTTGCGCCTAACCCAATTGTCGCCGTCAACGAAATTGGCACATCGAAATCGGCCAGAAATGCCGCCGATGGAGGAATAACCATCTTACTCGCCGGTCGGTCCACCGTCAGTTTCAGATAGAGGTTAGCGCCCGAACCAGCCACCCACTCCATTTGCGCGGTCAGGTCTGCCCGTTGATCGCCATTCGAGAGAGGGGCGTGAAGGGAGCCGCTGATAAGCCCGGCTCGGGCTCGGATCAGATCGAGATCCATGGCGCGTGTCGTTACGACCAATCGCGCATCCCGATCCCGAAGCGTCAATTCGGCATCGCGGAAATGGACTCGCTGGATTTGATCGAACAGCCCCATGGCCCGCCCATGATCCGAACTGGCGGGACGAGAGAGCTGTTCGCCAAACTGTCTGACGGCAGTCGAACCGGAAGCGGCCGAATCGTCGCCGGTGAGGTCCAATCCAAGGTTGATCGCGCCGCCGGTTTCCCTTGTGATGGACATTTGGGCATGATCCACTTCAATCGTCCGCGGGACGATACGGCCAAGCAGCAAGCCGGCCAGCGAAAATGTCAGGTGGGCTTGGGGGGCTGCGACAAGGCGCAGTCCCACAGGATCGGTTATGATAATGTTGGAAAAACGTAAGTCGAGCGGGTGATCGACCCCTTCATGAAAGCCTTGCCATGCCAGGGATACGTCAGCGAATGAAACACGCACAGGTCCCGTATTATCTATGAGCGCCGCCTTCGCTCGATCCGACAGCCAGCCGAGTTCGATTGGTCCCTGCGCCAAGCGCCAGGCGATGCCGACCAGGAGCAAACTCGCCGCGACCAGAATTGCGGTGCCCAGCAGCAGCAGGCGATGCAAAACCTTCGAAGTGAGGTGTATCGCCCGCCCCGTGGAACGAACCACCGCTAGTTTTTTTGAGTGATGAAACCAACCATTTTTATCATGCCACATCATTGGCCCGTCCCTTACGACGAAGCCGCTGCGGATCGGCTCGTCGAGCGCTTCCACGCGATCGGCGAAACCGAAGCTCGATTGCTAGAGGCGCCAGACGTGTTGACCATGCTTCGGAGCCTAGGGGGCACTAGTCCCTACCTCGCGGAGTTGTTGCTGCGCGAATCTGATTCTGTCCATCGCTTGGTAATAAATGGCCCTGACGTTGCGTTCGCGCATGTTTTGTCCTGTCTCAGCCAAATTTCACCGGCATCGACGCGGCCTAACATCGCCGCAGCGCTCCGCCAAGCGAAGCGGGCCGTCGCCCTAATCGTCGCGATAGCCGATGTCGGGGGAATCTGGCCACTTGAATCTGTCACAGGCGCCTTGTCTGAACTGGCCAAGGCGACCTTGAGGTTGGCAATGGGTCACCTGTTACGCTCAGCACATGACCTCCGGGACATCCGCCTTCAAGACGCCAACCGGCCCGAGCTAAATTGCGGTTTCGTGGCACTGGCGATGGGCAAGCTCGGAGCGGAGGAATTGAACTATTCGTCTGATATCGACCTGATCCTTTTGTATGACGGAAGTTGCTCTGCATACGCGAGTGTCCGAGCTGCGGATAGCATTGGTTCGTTCACATCCCGTTTGGCGCGCAACCTGATTACGCTGATGGAAGCCCGGGACGCCAACGGCTACGTCTTTCGCACCGACTTGCGGCTCCGGCCCGACCCGGCGGCTACCCCCCCTGCGGTCGCCCTGCATGCCGCTCTCGCGTATTATGAGAGTATGGGGCAGAACTGGGAACGCGCCGCCATGATCAAGGCCCGTCCAATCGCCGGGGACCTCGCGCTCGGTCATCGGTTTCTGGAGGCGATCCGTCCGTTCGTGTGGCGCCGTGGGCTGGATTTCGCCGCCGTTGCCGACATTCACACGATGAAGCGACGGATCGATGTAGCTAAAAAAACTGCCCTCGTGCATGGTGGCGATCCGGTCACTCGTATCGCGGGTCATAACGTGAAGCTAGGCGAGGGCGGCATTCGGGAAATCGAATTGCTGGTGCAGACCTTGCAGATGATCTGGGGTGGCCGCGATCCGACATTGCGGGCAAGGCAGACACTATCAGCAATGGTTCGTCTCGTCGAAACCGGCCACTTGCAGGAGTCCTCCCAAAGGCAACTGGAGGGATCCTACCGGTTTCTTCGCGAGGTCGAGCATCGCCTCCAGATGGTGAACGATCGCGAAACCCATAATATTCCGGAACAGCGCGATGAAATGGACAGGATCGCCGGGTTCATGGGCTATCCTGATGCTCCGGCGTTCGCAGAAATCTTTCTGCACCATGTCGATGTCGTCCGCGCCAACTACCGGGCGGTATTTGAGCATGTACCCGATCTGCCAGGCACCGAGGCAGTCGGGCCGGAATTCGACTTTCGTGGCGACGATCCAGAACCGGCGGCAACGGTCGCTGCACTGCGCAGCCTTGGCTACCACGACACGAACAGGATCATTTCCACGGTCCGCCAATGGCTCGCCGGGCGAGTTCGCGCCCTGCGGTCTGGCCGAGCGCGGGATCTGATGACGACGATGGTGCCCTCGATCCTGGCAACTCTGGGCCGGCAGGCAAATCCCGACGACGCCTTCAACCGGTTCGACCGGTTCGTCAGCGCGCTGCCGGCCGGGGTCCAGCCGATGTCGCTTTTCCAGCGCAATCCGCGACTCCTGGACCGGGTCGCCGCGGTTCTCGGCGCCGCACCCATGCTGTCGGAACACTTGGCACGGTACCCCAGCGCGCTGGAGGGACTGCTTTACACCGAGGACGTTGTCGATGTGTCGCGCATGCTGCGTTCACGTATGGCCGACGCGACCCGAATCGAGGATGTCATACAGGTCGTTCGCAGCGCGGTAAAGGAGAGAGACTTTTTTCTCTCGGTGGCAACGCTGGAGGGGCGGCTGAACGCCGATGCTTCGGGCCGCCAGCGAACTACGTTGGCGGAAGCAGCTTTGTCGGTCCTGGTCCCAGCCGTCCTGGCCGACTTCGCCGCCCGTTTCGGCAGGGTTCCCCGCGGTGGGCTGGCCGTGGTAGCGATGGGCAAGGTGGGCGGGCGGGAAATGATGGCAGGTTCCGATCTGGATCTGATGTTCATCTACGACCATCCTTCCGACGTGACCGAAAGCCGGGGATCGCGCAACCTTCCCGCCAGCCAATGGTTCGTCCGAGCCGTGCAGGCCTGCATTGGTGCGCTGACCGCGCCGGGGCATGAGGGAGAGATGTACGCGCTCGATATGCGGCTGCGCCCATCCGGTAACAAAGGACCGCTCGCCGTCTCGCTGGTGAGTTTCAAGCACTATCATGAGTGGGATGCCTGGACCTGGGAACGTATGGCGCTGACCCGGGCTCGGGTAGTGGCTGGACCTGCCGATCTGCGGCGGCGGGTCAATCAAGCGATCGAGGTGGCGATCAGGCGGCAGCAGGAACCAGACCAGATCAGGGCGAACGCGACGGCGATGCGCGAACGTATGGCGCGCGACTTGCGTCCCTTCGGACCGTGGGACGTGAAACACCGAGCCGGGGGGTTGGTCGATATCGAATTCATTGCTCAGGTCCTACAGTTGGTGCATGCCCGCGACCCAGCTTTCAACCGCAGTCCAACGACGCATGTCGCCCTGCGCAGATTGACCACCGTGGGAGCCCTCACCAAACCGGATGCGAGAGTGCTGATTCAGGCTGACCGGCTGTGGCGCACGGTTCAGGGGATGCTGCGAATGACCGTCGGACGGCTGGACGAAGGGGCGTTGCCGGAGGCATCTGCGATATTGCTATTGCGAGTAGCCGCGCAAGCGGGTGTGACGGCAGTTGACACCGACGATTTTTTGCAGAAAGCCGAGGGTGTCGCGCGACAAGTTCGAACACTGTTCGAATGCTATGTGGGGAAACCGGGCTGATGGGCGTCGTTGAAGGTGATATGGCTCCGGATTTTATAATGCAAGCGACTGGCGAGCGTACGGTCAGCCTGGACGGTCTCAAGGGCAAATCGTTCATCCTGTATTTCTACCCGAAAGCCGATACGCCGGGCTGCACCAAGCAAGCGTGCGCTTTCCAAGAGGCTTCGCCCAAGCTGGAAGAAATCGGCCTGGATGTAATCGGGGTCTCGCCGGACAAGAACAAGCCGATCGAAAAGTTTGCTGCCAAATATGGGCTGACCTTTCCGCTGGCATCCGACGAGGATCACGCTGTAGCGAAACGCTATGGCACATGGGTCGAAAAATCAATGTACGGCCGCAAATACATGGGCATCGAACGCAGCACTTTCCTGATCGACGCAGCAGGCAAAGTGCTGAAGGCCTGGCGGAAGGTCAACGTCACCGGCCATGCGGACGAGGTGATGCAAGCGGCGCGGAGTCTGAAGCTGATATGAAGCTGGGAGGCTCAGACTGTCTATCCTAGCAGCCTGTCGGACTCGGGTTTTCCAGCGGTCGCGTGATTTTACCGATGTCGTTCGCCGGACGACCGATGTCGAGCAAATCGGGCGGCATTCGGCGTCAGGAGGCTGAGTTTGTGGTGTCAGGCGCCCTGGTCTGCGCTGAAAACGTCCGAGTCCCGCCTCAGACGGGCCGCAGGACGAACATCCGCTTCATATTCCAGGCCATGGTCACGAGGTTCCACTCGCCGCGGACGCGGTCGAGCCCGCGCAGCAGGAACTGGCGGAAGCCCATGACCGACTTGATGATACCGAACACCGGTTCGGCAGCAGTTCTCATTTTAGGTTTGGGTAGGGTTTTGTCCGTTTTGTCTCATCCGGATAGCGATTCTGCGGACATTCATGTCGGCTTGGTGAGTCCCCGG
>JAYUEJ010000402.1:0-1685 GCA_043739265.1 Rhodopila sp.
CGGCTGAAATACGTGCCGCTGACCGCGAAGCGGGTGACCGGGATCGTGTCGCGCGGCGGGTCGATCATGGCGAAGTGGTGCTTGTCGAAGCATAAGGAATCGTTCCTGTACGAACGGTTCGACGAAATCTGCGACATCATGCGCAAGTACGACGTTTCGTTCTCATTGGGCGACGGATTGCGCCCCGGTTCGAACGCCGACGCCAACGACGCGGCGCAGTTCGGGGAGCTCGAGACGCTGGGCGAGCTGACGAAAGTGGCCTGGGCCAAGGGTTGCCAGGTGATGATCGAAGGGCCCGGCCATGTGCCTATGCACAAGATCAAGGTCAACATGACCAAGCAGCTTGCCGAATGCGGCGAAGCTCCGTTCTATACGCTTGGGCCGTTGACCACGGATATCGCACCCGGCTACGACCACATCACCAGCGCCATCGGTGCGGCGATGATCGGGTGGTTCGGGACGGCGATGCTATGCTACGTTACGCCGAAGGAGCATCTGGGTCTGCCGAACCGCGACGACGTCAAGACAGGTGTCATTACATACCGGATCGCGGCGCATGCGGCCGATCTGGCGAAGGGGCATCCGGCGGCGCAGTTGCGGGACGACGCGGTCAGTCGCGCGCGGTTCGAATTCCGGTGGGAAGATCAGTTCAACCTCTCGCTCGATCCTGATACCGCACGATCTTTCCATGATGAGACATTGCCGAAGGAAGCGCACAAGGTCGCGCATTTCTGTTCCATGTGCGGTCCGAAGTTCTGCTCCATGAAGATCACGCAGGACATTCGCGCCGAAGCGGAACGAATGGCCGGTATGGACGCCAAGAGTGCGGAGTTCGCTGAAGCCGGCAAGGAAATCTATCTGCCGCAAGCGGCTGCGGAGTAGGAGCGACACGCGGGCGATGAACGACCCCAGGGACGCGTTGAAGGCTATCGGTCAATTGGCGGATGCCGAGATCGACATCGGCAACGCCGCCCTGCAACTCGCCCGCGTGGATGAACCGGACGCGGATTGGCAGGCGGCGGCGCGCCACCTGTCCGATCTGGCGCAGGCGGCGGTCAGGCGCGCGGTCGCGATGGATGGCGAAGATTTACCCACTCGGGCATTGGCACTGTCAGAGGTCCTGGCTGGCGAATTTGGCTATACCGGGGATTTGGAAACCTACGACGCTCCGGCCAATGCCAATCTGATCCGGGTCATCGAACGGCGGCGCGGGCTGCCGGTGGCGCTGGGTGCGATTTGGCTGCATGCGGCGCGGGCCGCGGGCTGGGCCAGCCATGGGGTGGATTTCCCGGCACATTTCCTGGTGGCCCTGGAGGGCCGGAAAACCCAGGTTGTCGTCGATGTTTTTAACGGCGGCCGAACCATGTCCGCTCGGGCACTACGAGATTTGCTGAAGCGGGTGGAGGGGGACAACTCCGAACTGCGGCCCGGACTGCTGCAACCGATGAGCACGCGCCGGGTTTTGTTGCGGTTGCAGAACAACATCATGTCACGGCGGTTGCAGGCCGGCGACGTGCCCGGGGGATTGCGCTGTATAAAGGATATGCTGCTGATCGCGCCCGATCAGGCGGAACTTTGGCGGCAGGCGGGGGCGATGAACCAGACTCTGGAGCAGGTTTCGGCGGCGCGGGTTTGCTATCTCCGATTTCTGGAGCTGGTGCCGGAGGGTTTGGTGGCCGATGGGG
>JAYUEJ010000403.1:0-1682 GCA_043739265.1 Rhodopila sp.
CACGCGGGTGCGAACATCGTGCTGGCCGATCTGCGGCCGGAACCACTGGAGGCAGCGCGTAAGACGATTGAATCGATCGGGGTGCGGGCGGTGGCTGTAACGATCGACGTTTCGGATGCGGACTCGGTCGCGGCGGCTGGCAAGGCCGCACTGGATGCGTTCGGCGCGCTGCATATCGCGGTGAATAACGCCGGCGTCGCGATGCATGGCACTCCCGTGGAGAAAGTTACTTCGGAAGAATGGGATTGGGTGATCGGCGTCAACGTGAAGGGTGTGATCAACGGCATCCGCACTTTTGTCCCGATGATCCGCAGCCACGGGCAGGGCGGCCACGTCGTCAACACCGGTTCGGTGTCCAGCCTGTTCGTCCGGGAAGGACGCAATCAGGGCGCCTACGCGATGACGAAGTATGCTGTCCTGGCGCTGTCGGAAGCGCTGGAGCAGGAACTGGCCGGCTCCGGCATCGGCGTGTCGGTGTTGTGTCCCGGCGGGGTGAACACCGCGATTTTCGCGTCCGCCGCGACTCGGCCAGACCGGTTCGGCGGCAGCTACCGGCGGCCGGAGCAGGAAGCCCTGAAGTCGGCGTTCGCGACGGGGATGCTCGCGCCGGAGGTTGTTGGCCGGCGGGTTCTTCAGGCGATCCAGGACAACGAATTCTACATTCTGACCCACACCGGGGAGCGCGAGATCATCTCATTGCGGCTGGATCGAATCCGCGCCGCGTTCGACCGCGCTGATCAGGTCATGCCGACTATCGACCGGTCATAGGTCCATCCGTTCCTGGGCCGCCGCGCCACGCCCGCGTCCACTATCGCCCCGGGCACCTCCTTGGGCCACGGTATCGACTTCGCCGTCGCCAAAGTGCAGGCGCAGCTTGCCACCTTGTTTGACCGACGCGGCGCTGGTGACCGGCTGTCCGGCCGGATTCGTTACCAGCACGTAGCCGCGCTGCAGCAGCGCCATCGGAGACGCCGCCTCCAGACGCGGGCCGAGGCCGGCGAGATGGGCACGCGCTTCCCGCAGCGAGGATCGCAGCGGCACATCGTTCATGCGCCCCATCACCCGATCGGCCCTGCCGCGGAGCGTCGTCAATGCACGATGCACCGCGCCGGAGAGAAGCTGAGATGCCAGGTTCAGGCCGGACCGGCGAGCCGCGATCAGCCCTGGCGCGGACAGGCGCAACCGCAGATCCCGATCCCTGATCGTTTCCCGAGCCGAAGCGGTCAGGCTGCGCGGGTCGGGTAGTCGGCGTTCGATCGATGTCAGCACGACGCGCCGGCGGGCGACCAATCCGGGCAGTGCCATGATCGCCCGTTCGGCGCGGTCGTCCAGGCGTTGGCGGGCAGAACTCAGAAGGGCGGGCAGGTCGGGGATGCCGCGCTCGACCCGGGCCAGGCGGAGACGGCTTTCCTGCGCCAGGCGGTTCAGTGCGCCGATCAGCCGCGAGGATTTTTGGGCCAGGTCGGCGACAAGGTCGGAACGGGCGGGGATCGCCATCTCGGCGGCGGCGGTCGGGGTTGGCGCGCGGCGATCGGATACGAAGTCGATCAGCGTGGTGTCGGTCTCGTGCCCGACGGCGGAGATCAGCGGGATGCGGCAGGCAGCGACGGCTCGGATGACGATTTCCTCGTTGAAGGCCATCAGGTCTTCCAGGCTGCCGCCGCCTCGGGCGATGATCAGCA
>JAYUEJ010000404.1:0-5193 GCA_043739265.1 Rhodopila sp.
GCGTCCGTTCATACTCTGTTTACTTTTTCAATAGTACTATCGGATGTCCTGAAGGAAGACCATCATGCCCGATATGCCTGTTGATTTTTCCCCTGATCCTCCCTATCCTGATGGTATGGAAGCTCGGACCGCAGTGCTCGAACACATCGCGAAGACCACCGCAGCCACGCTGGAACGGCTGGAGCATCGGCAGGATCAACTGCTCGACCGGATGGATCGCCGGTTCGACGCCATGGAAACCAGGTTCGACGCGGTCGATCGCCGGTTCGAAGCGATGGATCGAAAATTTGATGCCAAATTTGAAACCATGGACCAGCGCTGGATCATGCTGAACTCCCATCACCGCTCGGATTTTCTATGCTTGATCGCCATTCAGGTCGCCACCGTAGGCGGCTTACTGACTGCGATGGCCCGCGGGTTCCATTGGCTCTGATCCACTACCCGAACCGCGCCAGCGTATAGCGCGGGTCGATCGCTTCCCCGCGCATGATTGCCTGCGCCGTCATCAGCCCGATCACCGGACCCAGAGTGTAGCCGTTCGCGGTGACCGCGTTGTAGAATCCGGGCAATCCTGGTGCCTCACCCAGCAACGGCGCGCGATCGATCGCTGGATTGATGCCAGTCCAGGTGCGAATGATCGACAGCGCCTTCACCGCCGGCAGAGCGCGTTCACAGACCCATAGATTGCCCTCGATATTCCGCCGCAGATTGCTGGTCCGGCCTGTCGTTGCGTCGAAGCCGCCGAACCAACCGCCGCCGATCAGGAAGCCGCCGGAGGCCTGTTGTTTCAGCGACAGATGCCGGTTCGCCATCGCCACCAGATGCCGCGTCAACGGCGGTGCCGGTTCGGTCACGATCACCTGCTGCACGGTTCCCGTCACCGGCAGATCCAACCCCACCATGCGCCCCGTTCGCGCCGCCCACGGGCCGGTCGCGTTGACCACCCGCCCTGCGGTTAACACACCTCGACTTGTCGTTACATTCCAGGTATGTTCCGAGCGTTCGATCGCCTGGACTTCGGCACCGCGCAGCAGTCTCGCGCCGCCGGCCTGTGCCAGATGCAGCAACGCCATCATGCCGCGCAGGGGATCGCCATACCCCTCGGCCGGCACGAAATCGGCACCGAGCAGGCGGTCGGAAAGGGCGGGGGCGAGGTCGCGCAGTTCGTTACGACCAAGTATATGACTTTCAATGCCCCAGTGCTGTTCCATCGCCGATTTGCGGCGCAACCAGGCCATGCCGGCTTCGTCTTCCGCGAGCATCAACCCGCCCTCGGTGCGGATGCCCAGGTCTTCACCGGCGGCGGCGGCAATTTCCTTCCACAACGCGATACCGCGCGGCGCGAGCGGCAGGGTGTGCGCGGCCGGACCGCCATCCGCCGGCGTGTCGTCATCGAAATCATAGGACAGCAACTGGACATGCAGGCTGCCGGCATTGGCGGTGCTGGCGGCCATCGCGGCCTCGTCGCGGTCGATCAGCAACACGTCGGCGCCCTGTCTGGCCAAATAATACGCCGTTGACAGCCCGGCGACCCCGCCGCCGATCACCACCACATCGGCATGTCTGGCTTCGAGCGGCAACGGTGCCACGGCGTGCAAAGCCACCGGCGGCGCGGGATCAAATAGCAGTGGCGCGGCGAATTCCGCTGCCTCTCGCATCAGCGCCGCGGCGGACACCGGTCGCAGCGGCGCGCGCGGCGCAGCAAACCCATCCGATCCGGCCGCCGCCGGGCACATCCGCGCGATCGTAACCGCACAGAAACGGCCCTGACAACGCCCCATTCCGGCTCGGGTGGCTTTCTTCAAAGCCGGCAACGACGTGACGCCCGACGCGATCTCGGCCCGCAGCGTGGCGGCGGAGACGTCTTCGCACCTGCATACGATCGTTTCATCAGCAATCTCAACCGGTGCCGCCGCGAACACCCGCCAGAGCGCATCCTGAAACGTCTTGGCCCGCGCCAGCACGCGCTGGGTCGAGCGATCCCGGATGGCCGAAAACCCGATTTCGCGGGCCGCCGCCAATCCGGCCAGCCGACCGCGCGCGGCGGCGAATCGAGCGCCACCGAGGACCGCGCCATCGCCGGCGGCGAAGATGCCGTCGATGGAGGTTCGGCCCTCGGCGTCGGTTTCGGTCGCCAGATACCCCGCACCCCGATCCACGAAGCGGTGCGGCACCCCCAGGGCTCGGGCGAGTCCGACTTCCGGTTGGAATCCCATGTTCAGCGCGACGACATCGACGTCGAAGCGGCGCTGCCCGGCGATGGCAGTGCGCACGCGATCGTCACCGTCGAGGCGATCCAGGACCGAACCCCACATCACCGGCACCCCTGCCCGCTTCAGGGTGCGCAGCATGGCCCAACCGTCGCGCACGAGGTCCGGAGCCGACCGGGTCATGCGGGCCAGATCCCACCACGCCGCGATACCTGGCAAAGGCGCGGCCTCCAGCACCGCCACCGGAGTCACGCCGCCGGTCAGCAGTTCGCACGCCAGTTGCAAGTTCAGCGGCCCGTTGCCGGCGATCAACACACGCTGGCCGGGACAAACGCGCTGGGTCCTCACCAAGGCCTGCAGACCGCCGGTGGTCATAACGCCCGGGAGCGTCCAGCCGGGGATCGGAACCGGGGATTCGTGGGCGCCCGTGGCCAGGATGAGGCGGCGCGGACGGTAGGTGATGGATTGGCCGCGCACCACGGCGGCGATTTCGTCCGGCGCGAAGGCGCCCCACACGAGGGCGTTGGTCTCGATCCGCACACAGGCGCGTTTGGCTCGGGCATGCAGGTTCGTGCCGAGGCGGGATTGACGGTCGGGCGCGGTGTTGGTGTGACTCGGTGCGAGGGGTTTGGCAAACTGGCCACCCGGCGCGGGGCGTTCGTCGAGGAGGGTGACGGATGCGCCCGCTTCGGCGGCGGCGCTGCTGGCTGCCAGACCGGCGATGCCGCCGCCGATGACCAGAATGTCGCAGGTTCGTTCGTCGGCGGGAGAGACCGGATCGAAGGCCAGTTGGGTGGGAAAGCCGCTGATGATGTGCATGCCTTCCCGCGCGCGCGTAAGGCAGGCCCGTTGGCCGATCCGTCCGTCAACGGTAACGACGCAGTCGAAGCAGGCACCCATGCCGCAGAACAGGCCGCGTGGGGCGCCGGATTGGGTGTGGCGGAGTGTGGTGATCGCGGCGGCGGATAGTGCGGCGGCGATGGTCTCGCCTTCCAGCGCTTCGATCCGCTGGTCGTTGAACCGGAACGAGATCGGACGGCCGATGGGCCGGATTGTGGGATGGGTTAGTCGCATTGGGACAGAATGCCCCTGACCGCGGCGGCTTCCAACCCTGATCGCTCATCGTGGGTGTTTCCGGTCGGCCTGACACTGCACTTATGGGCGACGTCTGGCGGGTGGTTCGGCGGATCCTTTTAACGCCAAGGGGGCGGAGTCGCGGAGAAAAATCCCAATCCACGCCCCGGAAAGGACCGGCGATGGATCGTCGCGGGCGGCGCCACGGGATATTGGGTGCCGAACCCGCGTGATTCCCGTGATTTTTGGCGGCAGACAGTATATTCTGCGACATTTCCTTGCTCAGCGAACTCTGTATTGAACACGGCGTCGCGCGCAGCAAGACGACAGCGATGAAATGCCAGCCGATATTAAGGACGACTTTGGCTTGTCAGGTTGCAGGGTTATGCCGGACCATGGTGTTCGGCTGACGCAGTGTTTCCGGTCAGGGTGACAATGCTGTAGGTTCGTCGGTCACTGCACATCCCGGCCCCCGGGCGAATGGGGCGTGCGATGCGTCTTCAATGGAACAAACCCGGGACCTGTCATGGTTGTTGTATTGCGGCGCGGCGTCTCGCCATTCGACTGTAGAGTGGATGTCAGGCCGGTTTTTTGTACATAGACGACGCGCGAGGGCGACGGAGGACCGCGGAGAGGAACGCGGGTTCGGCAGCCACAGGTCATGCGGCGCCGCCGTTGATCCCGTGGACGATTCAGCCGGCATCCTTGACACCCACCACCACCCTGCCACCCTTCCTCCAACACAAAGGAGGGAACACCATGCGCTTCGGCCTGCTCATCCGCGGCCAATACCCGCAGGGCGACGACATGCGGGTTCGCCTAAAGGAGGATCTCGACGCCGCCAAACGCGCCGAGGAACTTGGTTACGATACGGTCGTCAAAGGCTCGCACTACAGTTCCCACCCGTTTCAGTACATCCAGCAGATTCCCTACCTCTGCCAGGTGGCCATGGTCGCGCCAAAACTGCGGCTTTGCCCCGGCGTCGTGCTGTTGCCGCTGCACAGTCCGCTGCATGTGGCCGAGGAACTCGGTTCGCTCGACGTCATGTGCGACGGCAAACTGATCTTCGGCGCCGGCATCGGTTACCGGGAGGTCGAGTTCAACGCCTTCAACACGACCCAAAAAAAATCCGGCCCGCGGTTCGAGGAGTGCCTGACCGCGGTCAAACGCCTGTGGACCGAAGACTTCGTGTCCATGGAAGCCAGCTACTTCCGGCTGGACAACGCCAACTGCACTATCATGCCGCTACAGAAACCAACACCTCCTGTCTGGATCGGCGCCAATGCCAATGTCGGCATCCGCCGAGCGGCTCGGATGGCGGATACGTGGTTCATAAATCCGCATAATAAGATAGATACTATATCGCAACAGATGGAGGTTTATAAGCGAGCGCTGGATGATTGCGGCAAGCCGTTTCCGGGCGAGCTGCCAATGGCGCGGGAGGTGTTCGTGGCGCGCGACCGCGCCGAGGCCATTCGGCTGGCGAAACCGTCGCTGGAAGCAAAGTATAAAGCCTACAAGGAGTGGGGCCAGGATAAGGTTATGCCGGCCGGCGACGCGTTCAGCGGGGATTTCGAAGAGCTGATGAACGACCGGTTTCTGTTCGGATCGCCAAACGAAGTGATCGAGCAGATCCTGGTCCTGAAGCGCCGTTTCGGTGTCAACACGTTGATCCTGGGCATCCATTGGGTCGGCATGCCGGCCAGCCTGGCGATGGAACAGATGCAGCTTATCTCTGAAGAAATCTTCCCCGCCGTCCGTTCGGCCTAACATAGGGAACATCGAAAAATGAAAATCGGCGCCGTCATGTTCTTCACCACCGATTCCATGCAGCCGGCCGCTTTGGGCCGCGCGCTGGAGGAACGGGGTTTTGAGTCGCTGTGGGTGCCGGAGCACACGCATGTGCCAT
>JAYUEJ010000405.1:0-5188 GCA_043739265.1 Rhodopila sp.
CGCCCCGACCAGCGGACCGTACACCGTGCCAAGCCCGCCAATCAGCGCGATCAGCGCGAACTTCACGCCGAAATCGAACAGCGACAGCAGGGCGGACGGATCGACCACGCGGACCTGCATCATGAACAGGCCGCCGCCGATTCCGGTCAGGGCGGCGCTGATGCCCATGCCGACCAGCTTCGCCCGCCGCACGTCGATGCCCGCCGCGGCTGCCGCCTGCTCATTGTCGCGCACTGCCTGCAGGTAGTAGCCGAGCCGGGAGCGGCTGATCGCGAGGGAGACCAGGAGGCACAAGGCCACGAAGCCCAGCATCAGCCAGGCGTAGGACAAGCGGTTGCGGAAGATCATGTTGGCGAAGCCGAGGCGGAACGGAATGGACAGCCCGCGCGTCCCGCCGGTGAAGGAGTCGAAGTAGTTGCCGAGGGCGAGGGCGACCTCGGTCATTGCCATCGTGGCGATGGCGAAGAACGGCCCGCGCAGGCGGAATACCGGCCAGGATGCCACCACGGCCACGACGGTCGCCAGGACGGCGGCCGGGACCAGTCCGAACCACGGCGGCACGCCGGCCCGCAGGTAAAGGTTGGCCACCACATAGGCACCGATCGCGAAGAACACGCTGTGGCCCAAAGAGAACTGGCCGCCGAAGCCGCCGATGATGTTCCAGGCACTGGCGAGGCCGGCAAACAGGAACGTCGTGGCCAGGATGCCCAGGGTGAACGAGTCGCCCGCGAACAGGAACACGAGGCCCGCCAGGAGCGCGAGGCACAGGACCGCGAATGGCAGTTCGGTGACGAAGGTCCTGACGCGTGCTGCGGGATGGAGGTCCCTGCCCGACGAAGTTTGCGATGGGGCGTCGCTAGGATTGTTCACGAAGGCCGACCTCCTCCGCCCCGACATGACCGAACAGGCCAGAGGGACGGACCAGCAAGACAAGGATGAACACGGCGAACAGCACCGCGTTCTTCAGGGCGGGGTCGATGTAGTAACCGGCCAGCGCCTCTGTCAGGCCGACGATCAGTCCGCCGACGAACGCGCCCAGGACGCTGCCGAGGCCACCCAGCACCACGACCGCGAAGGCGGGCAGGATGAAATTGGTGCCGATCTGCGGCGACAGCGTGTAGATCGGCGCCAGCAGGCAGCCGGCCAGCCCGGCGAGTGCCGCGCCCAGACCGAATGTCAGCATATAGACTCGCTCGACATTCACTCCCATCAGCAAGGCCGCATTGCGGTCCTGTGCGACCGCGCGAACCGCCTTGCCCAAAAGGGTGTGGCGCAGAAACAAACCCAGTGCCGCCGCCACCGCCGCGGCTGCCGCGAGCGAGACCAACCGAACCACGCCCACCTGTAGCGGGCCGACGGTGATGCCGAGTTGTGCGATCCCCGACGGCACATTCAGGGCGCTGCCGCCTGTCGCGGCCAGCACCACGTTCTGCAGCAACATCAGCAGGCCGAATGTCGCGAAGATCTGCATCGACGGCTCCGCGCGCAGCGGTTGAAGCAGAAGCCGCTGGACGATAGCCCCCAGCAGAAACAGCGTCGGCACCACGATGATGGGTGCCAGATAGGAATCGAACCCCAACACGGTATAGGCCGTGAAGGTGCCGTACATCCCCAGCATGACGAACTCGCCCTGCGCGAAGTTGACGATCCGGATCACGCCGAAGATCAGGTTCAGGCCGACGCTGACCAGGGCATAGATGCCGCCGAGCAGAATCCCCACCAGGACGATGTTGGCCAGGCCTGACATCACCGTGCTTCCAGGTCGCGATAGAGCCTCACGCGGGGCGCAGCGCCACCGGCCGCACGCCTGACGCCGCCGCCTCGGGCGGATAAATCGCCACCACCTTGCCCGATTGCCACTGGGCGATGATGGGTAGCGCGCGGATGTTCTGCATCGTTTTGTCGAACTTCAGGCCATATCCCGTCTCATAGGTGCCCAGGGGACGGTCCATCGTGGCTGCGGCCGCGATCACACGCTCATACTCGGTCGAGCCGGCGATTTTGATCGCCTCCAGCAGAATGCGCATGCCGACGAAAGCGTTCATCGATTGCGGCGCGATCGGGTCGCGCTTGTATTTCGCGACGTAGGCGTCCTGATAGGCCTTGGCGCCCGGGCCATAGGCTTCGCCGATATCCGACCGCGGGTAGGACACCAGCAGAACGCCTTCGAGATAGTCCTTGCCCAGCGCCTCCAGCGTTTCGAACGTGTCGCCGGTGCCGGTCAGCATCATGGCGGCCGGGCGGAACGACTGCTCCCGCGCGGTGCGCAGCAGCAGGTTATGGTCGATGACATAGGCTGTGCTCAGCCACAGATCGGGCGCCGCATTACGGGCGCGCAGGATCGAATCGGACAGATCGACCGACCGCGCGCTGTGGGAGCCGATGCCGACCTGCACGCCGGCCGCGCGCAGCAGGCGCTCCTGCTCTTTGCCGATCGAGGTGCCGAAGGCGGAGTCCTCATGCTCGATCCACACCTTCATCTCGGCCGGTGGCTTGCCGAGTGCCGCGGCCACCAGCTTGACGGTGCCCTCCACCGAGCGCTGCGCGAAGCCGTCGCCGCTGGGTCCGGTGCGCGCGAAATTCGGCAGGCCGCGATTGGTCAGATCGATCGCGAGCGCGTTCGTTTCCCAGTACAGCTTGTTGTTGTTGAGCGCGGTTTCGCTGGCGGCGTTGGAAATGGCGGTGACGTAGGTGCCGACCAGCACATCCACCTTGTCCCGGCCGACGAGCTGCTCGACCGCCGCGATGCCTTCCTGCGCGTTGGTGGCGCTACCGCGGATGACGATCGCCTGGCGACCCAATACGCCGCCCGCGGCGTTGGCTCGGTCAACCGCCAGATCGTAGCCGCGCGTCATCTCGTCGCCATACAGGGCCAGCGGGCCGGAGAAGGGATTGACGCAGCCGATTCGGAGCATGCCCTTGTCCTGAGCACGGGTTGGACCGTTCGAAAGCGCAAGTGCGGCTGTGGCGCCAGCCAGTGCCCGCCTGGTAATCATCGTCCCCTCCAGGGTTTCGTTTTTTGTGCGCCGGACGTTGCCAATAGGGTGATATTGCCCGTTTTGCGTCCGGTCGCGGTCCTGGCCAACATTTTGCTGCCCATCTCGCTCGACCATGCGGTCTGGCGGCGAGTTATACAAGGGCTTCTGGATACGCTGTTGGAGGGACACGCCTTGCGCTGCCGGTGCCAGCAGCTACTCTCGGGTCCAACGAATAAGCAAAGAACGGGAATGTCATGACATCAAGCCTTTCCACGCTCAGCCGACGTGCCCTGATCGGCGCCTCCGCCGCGACCGCGATCGTCCCGCTGCGTCGCGCCCGGGCGAAATCCGATGGCGACGCAACGATCCGCGTCGGCATGCTCACCGACATGTCCGGCCCCTACAGCGACGTGACCGGCGCCGGCGGCGTCGTCTGCGCTCGGCAGGCCTTGAGCGAGTTCGCCAAAACCAATCCCGGCATCGCTGTCCAACTGGTCGTCGCCGATCATCAGAACAAGCCTGATATCGCGGTAGGATTGGTGCGCGAGTGGTTCGACCGGGGCGGCGTGGACATGATCCTCGGCGTCGATAGCTCCGCCGTGGCGCTGGCCTGCACCGCGGTGGTGGCGGAGCAGGACAAGGTGCATCTGAACACCGGGGCCGGTACGTCCGCGCTGACCGGAAAAGCGTGCAACGCCAACACGGTTCACTGGACGCAGGATACCTGGAACATCCCCCATTCCACCGCGACCGCCGTGGTGAAAGGCGGCGGCGATAGCTGGTTCTTCATCACCGCCGACTACACGTTCGGGCATGTCGCGCAGGACGACTCCACGAAGTTCATTCAGGCGGCCGGCGGCAAGGTGGTCGGTTCGGCGGTGTTTCCGTTTCCGGAGACGCACGATTTCTCGGCGTTTCTGCTCAAGGCGCAGGCCAGCGGCGCGAAAGTGCTGGGGTTCGCCGCCGCCGGGACGAATTTCATCAACTGCGTCAAGCAGGCGCGCGAATTCGGCATCGACCGCACGATGACGCTGGCGGCCCTGGCTTGCTTCATCAACGACGTGATCGCGATGGGATTACCGGTCGCACAGGGCCTGATGCTGACGGAGAATTTCTACTGGGACCTGAATGACCGCACGCGCGCCTTCAACCAGCGGATGCGGCCGGCGCTGGCCGCCGGGGTGTTCCCGAACATGAATCAGGCGGGCAGCTACGCGGCACTGACACATTATCTAAAGGTCGTTAGTGCGCTGGGGCCGGTGCGCGCCAAGGAGTCGGGCCGCGCGACGGTGGCGGCGATGAAGCAAATGCCGACCGACGACGACTGCTTCGGTCCGGGCCTGATCCGCGAGGACGGGCGCAAGATCCATCCATCGTATTTGTTCCGCGTGAAGAAACCAGACGAAAGCCGCTATCCGGGCGACGTTTATATCCACCTCGCGACGACCCCCGCGGACACGGCGTTCCGTCCGATCGCGGAAGGCGGCTGCCCGATGATCCATGCCTGACCCTCAGGCATTCTCGCGCGGAGCGGACTGTCGGCGCCCGTTATCGCAGGGAGACGGAGATACTGGCGGGATTGAAATCGGCTCGGATTTTGAGTATATAGAAATCTCGGGATGACTGACCGGATGAGACTGAGCATCCCCCGGCGGGTCGAAAGGTCCGTGTTCGCGCAAGGCGAACCGAGGTGTGAGCCGAAGCGGTGTCCGGATCATTGAGGACGTCTGCGACACGCGATACGAAGCGGTGAACCGGGGATTTTGTGAGGTGCTGTAGTTTCGCCGCGCGACGGGCGAACGCGCCGAAACGCTGCGGGCCGAGGCGGTGCGGCAAACCGTCGTGCTGCACGACTGGCTGGCCGGGCGCCCGGGCGACGCAGCCTGGTTCGGTGGGCAACGTTCGGCTGGGCAGATGCGGCGGTCGTGCCGATGATTCATCGCTCTATCCTGTACGGCATCGGACCGCGGTCCGGCAGCAAGCTGACCACCTGGCACGAGCGCATGCGGCAGCGGCCCTCGGTCGCCGTCACCCTGGCCGAATTCGAAGCGTCGGCGGCGCGCATGGCGGATACGGTCGAGGCCTTCACCAAGGGCGACAAGCCGCGGGAACACCGCGATCACCGGCTGGAATGGATGATCAGGTCCGGCGGGATCGCGGTCGTGCTGGCGGGCTTGCGCGACGGCGACATCCGTTTTCCCTGGCCGAAT
>JAYUEJ010000406.1:0-5182 GCA_043739265.1 Rhodopila sp.
CCCGCGATGCGCCAACCAGCGTACTCAGGTCCTTTTGCGACAGCCTGACTTCGATGCGCGTCCCGGCGCGAACCGGCACGCCGTAATCGGCGGCCAGCCTGGAAAGCAGCCGAGCCAAACGGGTTGGCAGATCGAGCAGCGCCATATCCTCCAGCGCCGCGTTCGCCCGGCGCAGCCGGCGGGACAGGTAACTTAGCAGCCGCAGGCAGAGTTCGCTGTTGGCGCGAAGCAGACCGAGGAACTGGCCGCGTTCGATCAACAGTAGCGCACAATCTTCCTGGGCGATGACGTCGGCGCTACACGGCTCACCGTCCAGCAGCGACATCTCGCCGAGTACTTCGCCGGCCCCGAGGACGCTGAGCGTCACCTCCTTGCCGTCTTCCGAAACGACGCCGATCCGGACGCGGCCCGTCATGATGACGATCATTCCGCTGTTGGGGTCGCCGCGGCGAAGGATCACCTGGTTCCGGCTAACCCGGCGCATGATGGTTCGGCTGAGGATGACATCGATATCGGCCGGTTGAAGCGACTGGAAAATGGGGGCCCGCGTCAGGGCGGCCCGACGAGCATCGATGTCTGGTGCGTTCATGAAATGACCATCCCCGCCGTGAAGGCTGCAAGGGATTGATGGGACAAGCCATGGTCGATGGGAAGCAGGTGGGTGCCTGCTATCGAATATGTGTTGTGCCAACTGGCCCAAGGGGCGGCATCGTTGACTTCACAGATACGAGACCCCGATCATGGCTCAGTCCCGAGGCGGGGCCGATCCCTCGGCTACCCCAGCGCCTGCGACAGATCGGCGATCAGATCCGCCGCCGTCTCCAGCCCGATCGACAGTCGGATCACGTCCGGCCCGGCGCCCGCCGCCGACCGCTGCTCATCCGTCAACTGCCGGTGCGTCGTGGAGGCCGGGTGCAGGATCAGGCTGCGGGTGTCGCCGATATTGGCGAGATGGGAGAACAGCCCGACGCTTTCCACCAGCTTGATCCCTGCCTCGTAACCGCCCTTCACTCCGAACGTGAACACCGCCCCAGCCCCGTTCGGCATGTATTTCCGCGCCAGAGTCCGATATGGGCTGTTCTCCAGGCCGGCATACGACACCCAGGCAACGCGCGGATCGCCGTCCAGGAATTCGGCGACGGTCTGAGCGTTGGCGCAATGACGCTCCATCCGCACATGCAAAGTCTCGATCCCGGTGATGGTCAGGAACGCGTTCATCGGCGCCATCGACGGCCCGTAATCGCGCAGCACCACGGTTCGCGCTTTCGTGGTGAAGGCAAAATCGCCGAAATTCTCGTAGAACCGCAGGCCGTGATAGGCGGGTTCGGGCTCCGTCAACGCCGGGAATTTTCCGCCCTGCGCCCAGTCGAATTTGCCTGACTCGACGACGATTCCGCCCATCGAGTTGCCATGCCCGCCCAGGAACTTCGTCGTTGAGTGGGTGACGATGTCCGCGCCCCATTCGAACGGACGGCAGAGGTATGGGGTGGCCAGCGTGTTATCGACGATCAGCGGTATCCCGGCCGAATGCGCCACCTCGGCGATGGCGGCGATATCGACGATGACTCCGCCGGGGTTGGCCAGGCTTTCGACGAAGATCGCCTTGCATTTCGGTGTCAGGGCGCGGCGGAAATTCTCTGGGTCCGCCGGATCGACGAAATGGCAGGTCCAACCGAGTTTTTTGAACGACAGGCCGAACTGGGTCAGCGAGCCGCCGTACAGATTGCGGGATGCGAGGAATTCGTCCCCTTGCTCCAGCATCGTCGCGAATACCAGGAACTGCGCGGCATGGCCGGATGCGGCGGCGACGGCGGCGCGTCCGCCTTCCAGGCTGGCAACCCGCTCTTCCAGCACCGATACGGTCGGGTTGGTCAGGCGGGAGTAAATGTAGCCGAAGTTGTGCAGATTGAATAACGACGCGGCGTGATCGACGTCGTCGAATACATAGGCCGTGGTCTGATAGATTGGCGTGGACCGAGCGCCCGTTGTTGGGTCGGGTGCGGCGCCGGCGTGGACCGCTCGGGTTTCGAAGCCGTATTCGATGTTCTGCGCCGGCAATGGGCGCGGCTTGCGTGATCGGTCCGTTGGCGGTTGGGCCGGGCGGTTGCGGATGATGCCGGAGTTCACGCCGCTCCAGGACAGTTCGCCGCCGAGGCGCCCGAATTCGATTTTCGGACAGCGGTTCATGATGACTTCGATGCCGGCTGCCTCACCCTTCGCGGCGGCAGCGTCGTTGCGGACACCGAGCTGCATCCAGACGATCTTGGCGCCGATGGCGATGGCGTCGTCCATGATGGGGCTGACGGCGTCGGAGGTGCGGAACACATCGACCATGTCGATTTTGTCGGGGATGTCGCGCAGGCTGGCGTAAATGCGTTCGCCGAGTTGGTCCTGGCCGGCGGTGCCGGGGTTGACCGGGATGACGCGGTAGCCTTTGCCCTGGAGATACTTCATCACGAAGTAGCTGGGGCGGTTCCAGTTGGACGACGCACCGACCATGGCGATGGTGCGCACGGTGGACAGGATGCGGCGCAGCTTAGCGTCGGGGTAGGCGATGGGGTCGAGAGGGGACATGGGCGGGGCCTTTACACGCGCGGGAGATGCCAGGGCTGGCGACCCGTTGCCCATGTAAGGGTGTGGGGACGCGGGGGCAACCATACCGGGGTTGACCGGGGGACGCGGGATGGATCGGGCATTCATCGCCCGCCGTTGCGGACTCGGTCACGAAGCTGCCTTGGGGTGAGCGCTACGCCGGTCGCCAAGTCCCCGATCCACGTGGTGCCCGAGCCCCGGCCAATAGTCCTTGGGTGCTTAAATCCTCATCCACATCCGGCCAATGGATGCTGTAACCAGCGCCCGCCGTGTCCCAGTTAGCACGTTGTTCCGGCGTGGCCTCCGCCAAACGTGGATACCAGGCCAGCGGCACGGTGATGGTCCGCCCGTCCATCAGTCCGACCGTCAGTTCGTCGTCGCTGACCGCGACGTCGCGAACCCGGATGTCGGCGCCTTCAGCCTGTGCCGAAGAACTCATGCCATGCCTCCAAGAGCGTCGTTTGATGGGCGCGGACCAGACGCAGGATAGCGCCCAGTTCCCGGGGCGGAAAGCCGATGTTGGTCGCCAGCATAACCGGATCCAGCCACACTTTGGCCGAGGCCCCGCCCTTGTCGAGATGCACGTGCGGTGGCTCGTTTGGTTCGTGGCTTCAGACATAGATCCGGACGCCCTGAACGCGAAGGATCGTCGGCACGCGTGGACCTCCCTGGCACGTCGGCGATCCCAGAACCAGTTACTCGGGTGGTCGTGAATTTAGATAGCCTGGGCCGGGTCGTCCGTTCCAGCAAGCGTTTGAGGCGTGTGGCAGACATCCGACGAGTCACTGCGCAGGGCCGACCGACATGCGAAACCTACTGGAACCGGCTAAAGCGACGCCGCACAATAACCGCTTGAGGCCGATGCCGTTTGTCCATCGTCATGGCCGCCTTGGTCCGCCCTTCCGGGACTTTCGCGACCGTTCGCAGGTAATGCCCGACCAACCGAACGTGATAGGATCGTCGCTTCGCCCACACCCTCGCGCGGGGCCGTTTTACCCGATCGTCTGGACCCTTGGTTGTAGGGTTGCGCGCTCAACCCCGTCTCAAAAGCCGTGTTATGAGAATTTGTCCCATTTTCTGATACATTTTCCACAATCCTCTGGTCCACATAGGCCGCCTGCGCCGCGACCGGAGCCGCTTTGGGGGACGCCGTCTTCAGCGCTGTGGCGTTCGGATCTACCACAATCAGCAAAGACCGCTCGGCCGCATGCAAAGCCCGGGCGTCCGCGCTCGCCGCGCCGTCGATCGCGTCCCGCTTTTGCCGCACCGCCTGCACCCGCATCAGGCGTCCGTGCACCGAAAGCGACGTTCGCACCATCGATCCGTATTGCGCGTTCAGCCGCATCACCAGGTCGATGTCGCCGGCGTGCTGACGCAGCAGCCGCAACATCTCCTCGGCCTGTGCTCGGGCGGCGATGCACTGGGCGGCGACCCACTGGGCGGCGACCCACTGGGCGGCGAGATCGGCCCCATTCGGGTTGACCGGCAGCAGCCCGCCACCTTGGCGATGGCGGCATGGTTTCTGGCGCGCAGCGCTGTGGGCGTGTCATCAATCGGCGGCGGCAACAGGCGGGTGAGGGTGTAAACGAACTGGTGACACACCAGCGTGGAAAGACCGATGACCGGATACGGGGAGGATGAGGCTTCCATTCCTTGAACTTTAGATTAATATAGGAAATATGTCAAGGCCTGTTGCTGCAGTTCCGGTCCGGGTCATCGGGTGAACCTGGGTGGCACCCGGTTTTCCACACGGTATCGCCAGCCCACCCAACTATAGGTCCGGCAATGCGTTGGGCAGCGTCCAAGTTCCGCAGAAACCAGCGGTGTAAAGGCCAGTCCATGTTCCCGCCGGTCTGTGCACAAGTCGTGACCGATCGGAAACGCCGCGCCCGTGCAGGCGATCGAGTGGCGAGCGGCGGCGGGCGAATGCCACCAGCCGACCCGACGCCGACCTTCCATGCGGATGCCGCAATTGCTATCGAGCGGCATGTTCAGCCTGACGAAAGTTAATCGCATTGTTGATCTGGCGGCGTCCGCTGTCCTGCAGCCGGATAAGCTCAGACGTGTCTTCAGCGACTACACGACCGATTCTGACGGCCGCGACGCGTTGCTGCTGACGATCGTGCTGCGAACCGACAAGGCGAAAGAGGTCACCGGCGACACCGCCGTGGACACCATCGTCCGGATCCATAACGATCTTGAGAGTTTCGGCGAAGAGCGATTGCCGATTATCGAATTTGCCACCGAAGCCGAACTGGAAGCGGATGCCGATCCTGAATGCTGATCATTTGTTCGATCAGGCCGACAGATTGGCCGCTTCACCCGCTTCTGGCCGGCCCAGGCAGGTTGATTCACGGCGCGTGATTTCGAGTGCTTAGTACGGCGTCTTTCTCTTCGCACTGGCCGCTTTGGCTGACGAATTCGCCGGTGTCAGACAGCGTTCCAGCAGCCGGTACGGGCTGGTTTACCGAAGCCTCGACCATCGGACTTTGAAGGATATATGCAGCGATATCGCGAAACCAACCCCGCCCCACAGATATGCTCCCTACCTACCAACCGAGGGCTTCGGGGCCGACATCCAGGCGTTTGC